>JAITMX010000003.1 GCA_031290775.1 Eubacteriales Family XIII. Incertae Sedis bacterium | reverse complement strand
GCCTCACTCCTACGCTCACTGCGTTCGCTTCGCTGTCCGTTTTTCCATTACACGCTAAAGCGTGTGGAAAAAAGGCAAGCCACGGCTGGTCGTCTACCGTGGCACTCTACGGCTGACGGTTAGGGTGTGAACTGTAACCGCAGCCTGCCGAGCCGTCGTTTTTGATGTCGTTTTTTGCTTGACAGGGGCGGGGTTTTGCATTACGATATATCATACAAAACATATATATCATATATGTTTAATGTGCCAAAACGGAAAAGCGGAAAAGAATTTATTATTCCGCATCATGCCGGGAAGCTTGCAAAACGCGAGGGAAAGGGACAAGAAAATGAGAGATGATTTGACTCCGGTGGAGCGAAAGAAGGCGATCCGGGAGGGCAGGGCTGTTGACCGGTTGCCCAATTTGTTCACATTTGAGGGTGCGGAGGCCAAGGCGGTCGGTGAAAAGGCGGGCGTGTTCTTTTCAGACCCCTCAGTCACGGCGGCTGCAACAAAAGCTGTGTACGAACGCTATGAGCCGGATGTCGTCGAAATCCCCGGTGCGCCGGAAGGGGCAATTTTTGGGCTCGAGTCGGTCATCCCCGAGGACAGCAATGTGTACATCAAGGCCCCTGTGAATCCGACGCGGGAGCAGATTGCGGCGGCCGGCCTTGGGGATGCCAAGACAAACCCGGCCCTTCAGGGGTTTTGGGGCGGCCTTGAAGCATTTGGCAATGACTATGGGAGCAGGGGCGTTGAAATCGGCATTCTCGGAGCCGGGCCTTTTTCGACAGCGGCACAGATTGTCGGCGTCGACAGCTTTCTGAAAAAGCTTGTACGGGATCCGGAATATGTCCACCTGCTTTTGGGCAAAGTCACGGAGATGAGGGTCTCGTTTATACAGGCGACCGCCGGGCTCGGCGTATTTTTTGACATCAAGGATCCGGTCTCGTCCGGTTCGCTGATCAGCCAAAAGCAATACCGTGAATTTGCACAGCCATATCAAACACGCATTTTCAAAGCTATGCAGGAAGCCAATCCGCTTCAGGACCATATCCTGCATATTTGCGGCGATACATCGAAGATATGGGAGGATATGGTGGATACCGGCGCCGACATCATCAGCATCGACAATGCGATGGACCTCGCGGAAGCGAAGCGGCGCGTTGGGCATATTGCCTCCATCTCCGGCAATATCCATCCGACACAGACCATGCTGCTCGGTACGCCGGACGACGTCGAGAGGAATTATAAAGAATGCCTGCGCAAAGCTTGGGATGCGAAAAAGACCTATGTTCCCGACTACGGATGCGGCTTGCCAATCGGCACCCCGCTCGAAAATCTCGACAGGCTCTTCGAGGTGCACCGCAAGTATTCGTCTTTCCCGATCGATCCGGAACGGTTGAGCTGATTCAATGTAACAATTCAGACCCTTGCCGGAATGCCGTCATTGCGGGGAGCGCAGCGACCGCGGCAATCCATGAACCGCTGGATTGCTTCGCTTCGCTCGCAATGACGAGGCAAGTCTGAGCAGTTACGATTCAATTGGTTCAGCCGGTGCGCCCAGCCTTGGGCCGGTTGCAGGGTTTTGAAATCAACCGGCCCCTTTGCGTATTTGCGCAGTTTCTAATTTTCAAAGAGGCCTTGGACGAGACGCAACGCATCCGAAGCGTTCGGCGCATACCCGTCCGCGCCGATCTTGTCAGAGTAGCCTTGCGAGAGAGGGCCGCCGCCGACGATCACCTTGAACTTTTCGCGGATGCCTTTTTCCTTGAGCAAATCAACGACTTTTGGCATGCCGAGCATCGTCGTCGTCATCAGCGTGGAAAGGGCGATGACGTCTGCGGTATTTTCAATTGCGGTATCCACAAAAGCCTGCGGCGGTACATCGCGGCCGAGGTCGATGATCTCAAACCCGCCGGCTTCGACGAGGATTTTGACCAAGTTTTTGCCGATATCGTGCGTGTCGCCCTCCATGACGCCGATCACCACTTTGATTTTTTCGCCGTCGGCTTCGTCAATCGCCAAATACGGCTTCAGTATATCAACGCCGGTGTTCATCGCGTCGGCGCAAAGCAGCAGTTCCGGGATGAAGTATTCTTCTTCCTCAAATAAAGCGCCCGCGCGCTGCATGCCGGCGGCAAGCCCCTGGTCGATTGCCTCGTATGCGTCAATACGCTCATCGATGGCTTGCCGCGCGTAGCTTGCCGCGCCTTCCTCTTCCATATCGACGACCGAGTCGGACAATCCCTGAATAATCGCTTCCTTGCTCAATTTGTTCCCTCCGTTTCTTGCCGCATCTGCTAATTTTGCGCAATTTATTATTTTCCGGTTCCTGAATCCCCGATTTTGCGCACCGTGTCGGTGAACGCCCGGAGATTTTGTATCGGTGAAGCGGTCGACAGCCCACAGGCGGGGGCGAGGATATCGATCCCGTCTGCCAGCAGCTTTTCCGTCCGTTTCTCAATTTTGCCCGGCTCTGCGGATTCAAGCATATAGGTGCTCAGATTGCCCATCGTGACAATCTGCGGGAAATCCGCCTTGAGATTTTTCAGGCTGACCATCGCATCCGTGCTGATGGCATCGGCGCGGATCTCCGGCATATACTTCCATACGGCCTTCATTTCCCCGCAAATGTGCAGGATCACTTTCACGCCGCGCCCGTGTACCGCGTCCGCGATGCGGTTGATGTACGGCACCGCAAATTCGCCGAAAGCCTTTGGCCCCAAGATTTCGCCGGTCGCCGTCGGATCCGCAATGTTGATCACATCCGCGCCATGATCGATCAGCAGATCGGCGTACGCAATGAGAAAATCCGTCACGTAGCCCATGACGCTGTGAGAGTTTGCCGCGTCTTTGCGCAGCCCTTTCAAAAACGGCATCGGGTCGATGATAGACGCCGCCGTGCTGACGGGGCCGGTCAAGCTTCCGATGACAGGGATGTCAGGATCAAGCGCGTGAAGTTTTGCAATGGCATCCGCAAGGACCCCGACGCGGCCATCCCCGAGCATGGTTTTGATATCCCGCCGCGTTGTCTCGGCAGCGCTCGCAAAGACTTCCCTGACGATTTTGGGCTCGCAGGCAATCGTGCCGAGGTCGATCTCGCTTCCGAGCACCTCCGGCTCGATCGTCATATCATAGGGGACGCCAAAATTTTCAAACCCCGTCCGCTGCTGCACCTCGCCCGCAAGCTCCTTCATGCCGTCCGCGTCCGTATGGGCGGCCGGCAGGAAACGGGAGGACAGCTCCTGCACCTCCACAACTGTGGCATTCATCATGCCGCCGGGGCAAATCACCGGCCTCCTGTCGGTAGTTTCCTTGTTCAGCGTGCGTATCAATCTTTCCTTCGGACTTAAATCGTTCATATTGATCCTCGATGTTTTCAATTAAGCCTATATAATATATATGAATTATATGTATAATTATCATTTGGATCGTCCGCCCTGACAAGCGGCATTCGCGTGAAAATGCGTGAAAATCAGCTCTGAACCGTCACATTTACGCCCGCCGCGCGGAAGCGGCTTTCGGCGCGCTGCAAAAACCCGGCACTCGGCACAAGCTCGCCGGACAATTGATAGCCCAGGTCAAGCGATTCGTATTTGCCTTCGCCATAGCTGTGGTAGGCAAGCAGTTCGACCAATTCCACATTCGGGATTTCCGCGACGAACCTTGCGATGTTTTCCACTTCCCCGTCGGTTGCGTTCACGCCGCCGATGAGCGGCGTCCGGATGCGGATTTTCGTTTGCTCCTGCCCGAGCGCCCGGATGTTTTTCAGGATCGGCACGTTTGAAACAGCGGTGTATTTGCGGTGCAGCTCATCCGAAAACAGCTTGATGTCAATCAGGAAGACATCCGTGTAGGGCAGCGCCTTTTCGAAATATTCGTAGGGCAGGCAGGCCGCCGTGTCAACCGCCGTATGTATCCCTCTTTCCTTGAGCCCGATGAGCAGCTCCAGCAAAAAGTCCGTTTGCAGCAGCGCCTCCCCGCCCGAAAGCGTCACGCCGCCGCCCGATTCCTCAAAGTAGGGGATGTCCTTTTCGGCTTTGCGCAGGATGTCGCCTGCCGTCATCCACTCGCCGACGATCTTCAGCGCGTGCGGGTTGCAGGCCCCCACGCAGCTGCCGCATACCGTGCACTTGCCCCGGTCGATTTGCCCCGGCGCCGCAATCGCGCCGGCCGGGCAGGCCTTCGCGCATTTGCCGCAGGCCGTGCAAAGATTGCCGAGAAACTGCAATTCCGGGTCCCTGCCTATGCATTCGGGGTTGTGGCACCAAAAGCATTTCAGGTTGCAGCCCTTGAAGAAGACCGTCGTGCGGATCCCCGGCCCGTCGTCCACAGAAAACTTTTGGATGTTCGATACAAGCCCTTTCCTGGCGGGGCGCCGGTCAAAATCTGTCATATTCCGTCCTTGCGATGATTTCGTCCTGTGTCGCTTTGGTCAGGTTGCAGAAATGCGCGCTGAACCCCGACACGCGGACGACCAAGTCTTTGTAGGCGACAGGGTCGTTTTGCGCCGCAATCAGCGTATCGCTCCCGATGATGTTGAACTGGATCTGCCCGCCGCCGCGGCGGAAGTACGCATTGACCAAATGCCGCAGGGCAGTCTGGTGCGACTCGCGTTTCAGGAACGACGGGTTGAATTTCAAATCCAATACCTGCCCGTTCCCGACAGAACCCACCTTCGCGCCCAGCACAGAGTTGATGACAGCCGTCGGCCCTTCCGTATCCGTGCCTTGCGAGGGGCCGGAACCATTGGACAGGGAAGCGCCGGCAAGCCTGCCGTCCGGAAGGGCGCCCGTGTACTCGCCCATGGTTGCGTGGTCGGACACCGTGTAGATCCCGATGCCGTACCGCCCGCCGCGCGAATTGACGCGGTCGTCCGCCAGCTCGTGCATCACGCCCACGATTTCGCCCACAAACCGATCTGCATCGTTTTCGTCGTTGCCGTATTTGGGATAGGAGAGCAGGGTGGCATGCAGGTCGTCATACCCCTTGAAATTTTTGTCCATGGCGTCGCCCAATTCCGCAAGGGTGGCGATCTTGTCTTCAAACACCGCGCGCCGGACCGCGTACAGCGAATTGGCCGCGTTGGCAAAGCCGCCGCCGTTCAGCGTCGAGTTGTTGTAGATCGCGCCGCCGGATGCCACATCCTTCCCTTTCCGGATGCAGTCGTTCACCGTGAAAGAGAGGAAGGGGTTGGGGTAATAATTGCCCCACATCGCCTGGATGGCTTCCGCTGCCTCAATGCCTTTGAGGAAATAATGTTTCAGCTCCGAACGAAACCAATCGTAAAAATCGCCAAAGTCCCGGATTTCTTTCAGGTCGCGCGGCGTCTTCAGCGGGAAGCGCTCGCCGGTCAGGCGCTGCACACCGCCCGTAAAAAGGAATTCCAGCACGAGCGGGATGTTTAGCCGTACGGCCTCAGTATCGGAATAGTCGTTTCCGCTCCCCGTCATTTCCACGCAGCCGACCATCGCGTAATTGGCCGCGTCGCCCGGCGCAAGCCCCTGGCGTTCCTTGGCGGCGATATTGACCTCATCATTGAAGAGAGGGGGGAAGCCCGTGCCGGTAAGCAGCGTTGCAACGATTTCATTCCAAAAGCCGTCGTCTACATCCTCGTAGCTGTACCGAAGCGAGATCAGCGGCTGCTCGTCCTTGAACTTGCGTGTCGCCTGAAGCGCCATATAGGTGACATCGTTTGCAATGTAATGCCCGCCCTCGTCATACCCCCCGATGGTCACGTTCTGGAAGCTCGTCTGCGTGTCCGCAAATTTCAGCCACAGCGCGTCGATGGTTTCGGCGGCTTCGCCATAATCGATTGTGCCTTCGGCCAAATCTTTCCCATAGAAAGGCTGCAGATATTTGTCGAGCCGCCCCGCCGAAATGCAATTGGGCATGCTTTCCGCATAAAGCGCCTCATAATTAAACCAAAGGAGCTGTACGGCCTCGAAAAAATTTGTCGCGGGCCCGGAGGAAACCTGCGCGGCCGCCGCCGCGATTTTTTCGAGATGGGCTCTTTTATGCGGGCCTTCTGTGCCTGCCGCGAGGCGCTTTGCTTCTTCCGCATAGCGCAGGATATAGCCGGATACGGCGCGGGACGCAAGGAGCGCCGCGCGGATATAGTCTTTTTCCCCGTCGGTATGCGGGCGGCCCAGCTCCGCTTCCGCTTCCGCCCGGAGCGATCCGTAGCCCCGGTTCAGAAGGCGCGGGTAGTCGGAGATGATATGGCCTGCCGGCATGTGCTTGTAGAGCCAGTGGAATACGCCCTTTTGGAAAAACGCGAGCGTTTCCGCCCCGGCCGACCCGTCTTCATGGCCGAAAAACCGCTTGGCCTGCGCGACCTCGATGGAACAGTCGTTGAAAGGAAACGGGAAAGAATCGGTTTCCACATAGGCGTCCGGGTAAGCTTTCGGCAATGTCGTTTTGTAATAATATTGGTAGGCTGCGCCAGCAAGAACATCTTCTTCGCGCAGCAGGATTTTTTTCCGCGCAAGGAAAGCTTCATACCCCTTGGCAAATTTGAGCGGGATGCTGTCTGCCGGGTTCTGTTCGAAAACCGCGCGGTAGGTTTGGTCACGCAAAACAATTTCTGCCGGGTCGGCCAGATTGGGTTTGTGGTCCAAAAGAAACCGGATGCGACCTGTGATTGAGGGCCCTTTGCCGTCTGCTTGTTTCAATGCCGCGGTATTGCCCATTTTTTACCTCCTGCCTGATTTGTATAATATAAATAATATATGTTTTGTATGTAATATGCAAAATATGATATCATTCGCTTTCCGCTGCGTCAAGTACAGTCCCCGCATTGCTGAAAAAAAATCGCTTGACATGCGGGACGGCAATGGGCATAATGCTATAATGATTAATACATATAAATCATATATATTAAATATGTTTTATGAAATAATGCAAAAGCATAGGGCAAAAGAGGAATGCCTGGAGGAGGGAAAATACCGCATATGAAACCGTTGACCCGTTTGCTGCTGCCATATCTCGGCGCGGCGGCCGTGATCGTAAACTACTACTTCGTGCCGGACGATTCCATTCTGAGCAAGAAACCCTACCTGTTGGTCGTGACGGTCGCGATTGCGGCCGTTTATACCGCCTACTGGCTGATTGTGCGCGCCGCCAAATCGCCGAAATTTGAGAAGATCGCCTACGACGCGCCCAAGCTGTTGGCCTTGTTTCTTGCGGTCGCCGTGTGGGATATCCTCATACTGAAGACGCATGTTTTGCCGGGGCCGTTCTTTCAGGACATAACGCGCATCCTCGGCGTGTATATCGAGGATGGGCTTCAGTTGGTCATCCACGCGCTCTATTCGCTGCGCCTGCTGTTCACCGGATATTTCATCGGTTTGGGCGCCGGGTTTCTCACCGGCGTCTTTGCGGGCTGGTTTGCGCGGGCCCGGTACTGGATCATGCCGATTGTCAAGCTGATCGGGCCGATCCCCGCGACGGTCTGGCTTCCGCTCATCATCATCATCATGCCGACGCTGTTTGCGGGAAGCGTGTTCACGATTGCGTTTGGCGTGTGGTTTCCGGCCACGCTGATGACGGCGACGGGGATCATGAGCGTGCCAAGCAAGTATTATGAAGTCGCGCAAACGCTCGGCGCGGACAACCGCTGGCTGCTGTTCCATGTGGCGCTGCCATCCTCCATCCCCAATCTCTTCATGGGCGCTTTTATGGGGATGGGCATTTCGTGCGTCGCGCTCATCACTGCCGAGATGCTCGGCGTCAAAGCAGGGCTTGGCTATTTTATAAACCTATCCACCGCTTGGGCGGAATACAACAAGGTCTTCGCGGCAATCGTGGTCATCATCATCGTGTTTTCCGGTGTAATCGCTTTGCTCTTCAAGGCCAACTCGAAATTGCTGAAATGGCAGAAAGATTCAATACAATGGTAGAGGGGGCTGTTTCGGGCAATATTGAAATCAAGGATGTGGACAAGGTCTTCAATGCCGGCGAAGAGGGCGAGGTCGTCGCCCTTCGCGGCATCAACCTGTCGGTGCGCCCCGGGGAAATGGTCGCGCTCGTCGGTCCGTCCGGGTGCGGCAAGTCTACGCTGCTTCGGCTCGTCGCGGGGCTCGAAGCGCCGAACGCGGGGACGCTGGCGCTTGACGGAAACCCAATCGATGCGCCCCATTACGAACGCGGCCTTGCGTTTCAGGACCCGAGCCTTTTCCCCTGGCTAAACGTCTTCGGAAATGTGGCGTCCGGCCTGAAAGCGCGCAAGATTTTCGACAAAGACGACAATGAAGTGCAAAGCTATATCGAAAAAATCGGCCTCGCCGGATTTGAAAACCATTATCCGCACCAATTGTCGGGCGGCATGGCGCAACGCGTGTCGCTGGCCCGGTCATTCGTAAACCATCCGAAGGTCTTTCTGCTCGATGAGCCGTTCGGGGCGCTCGACGCTTTTACGAGGATGTATATGCAGGACGAACTGCTTCGGATCTGGCAGGAAGACGGGACGACGAGCATGCTTGTCACCCATGATGTTGACGAGGCCATTTATCTTGCCGACCGCATCGTGATCATGACGCCCCGCCCGGGCAAAATCGAAGAGATCATCGAGGTGGGGCTGCGCAGGCCGCGCGCGCGCAATGTCGAGGAATTCCTGCATTTGCGCGCCCGGATCCTCGAAACATTGCACTTTGCGGAAAAGCTGCAGGAACTGCCCTATTATTTATAGGCATAATACCATTGGTCAAATTCGGGATCCTGTGCGGGCAGCCCCGGTGTATGGCATAAACGGGAACATCGCAGTATTGAAAGGAGTTATTTCATGAAAAAGAAACTGACACATAGGAAGCGGGTCGCCATGCTCTCGCTTGCCGCGCTTTTGGCTTTTGCCCTGGCGGCGTGCGGCGGCGACAAAACGCCTGCGGCCGAAGCGCCCGCAGCGGATACGCCGGCCGTTGCAGAGGATGCGGGCAGCGCGGAAGCAGAAGCGGAAACAGCGGAGGCAATTGCGGACTACGACTATTCGATCGACCGCCCGATCAACCTCAGCATCGTCGGCGACTCGTGCGAGCTGCACTTCACGGCAGCGGAGTATCTCGGGCTTTTCGACGAGGCGGGGCTTGATATCAACTGGATCCTCAACGGGCCGAACGTCGACTCGAAGGCCCTGCTCGCCTCCGGCAAAATAGACGTGACGGAAGGCGTGCTTGACACTTGGCTGAAACCGCTTGAGCAAGGGCTGGATATCCGTTTTTCAATCGGCCTCGAACAGGGTTGCATGGGCGCAGTCGTATTGGCTGATTCGCCGTACCAAACGTTTGAGGATCTGAAAGGCAAGACGATTGCGGGCTTGGGTTCGGTCGGTACCGGGACGCACCTCTATCTCTACCGCGTCCTGCTTGACCAAGGCCTTGACCCGACGACGGATTTTGAATGGATCGGCTTGGACTCGGCGCCGGCGCTGATGGCGCTCGAAAACGGGGACGCCGAAGCGGTCGTCCTGCCGGATTCGATGTCATATGACAAAATCAAGGACGGCACGTACCGGTGGATTGCGCGGATGCCGGAAGACGAAGTGCTCAAAGACCAGACGTGCTGCTTCCTGATTTTCAGCCCGCAATTTGCGGACGAGTATCCGGGCGTTGCGCGCAAGCTCGGCGAAATCCTGTATGAGGCTTCGCTCTATATCCAGGATGAAGACAACAAGAACGAAGTCATCAAGTATGGCTTCGACAACGAGCTCATCATTATGGGCAACTATGAGGACACCATCGAATTGCTCGCGCCTTTCCGATGGGAGCCGGGCGGCGAGATTGCCGAGCAGACATTCCGGGACGCTTTTGCGGCCTATCAGGCGGCAGGCATCATCGATGCGGACGTGGACGTCGACAAATTCGTTGAAAAATCGTTTATCAATTACCCGGAGGTTTGGGAAACGGCTTGGGAGCCGGGCAACGAGCACTGACGCCATGCATGGGGGATGCGAAGCGATCCGCGCTTCGCAAGTACGGGAAGTACCCGCTCAACCCGGAAAATTTTGCAGCGCGTCCGTGATGCGGCCCAAAGCGTCCGAAAGGACGCTTTTTGGGCAGGCAAAGTTGATGCGCATGAAGCCGGAGCCGCCGGCGCCGAAAGTGCGGCCGGGGCTGAGCCAGACTTTCGCCTGTTTTGTGAGCCAATCGTCGAGATCCTTGTCGCCAAGGCCGAGCGCACGGAAGTCTATCCAGCCGAGGTAGGTGGCCTCCGGCGGGCAAAAACCTATCCCGGCGTTGCGTTCCTGCCACGACGAGACTGCCCGCGCAATCAGCTCGATATTGCCTTGCAGATAAACCAGCAGCGCGTCAAGCCAGCCCTCGCCGCCGTCGTAAGCGGCTTTGCACGCGACCAATCCTGTGACGGGATTTTGCGAGAGGCCCGTACGTGCGTAGGCTTGCGCAAAAGCGGCGCGAAGCCCTCGGTCTTTTATGAAAATATTGGACGCTTCAAGACCCGCGAGGTTGAAGGTCTTGGAGGGCGCCGTCGCCGTGGCCGTGATGTCCGCGAGCGCGTCCGAAATGCCCGCAAACACGGTGTGGCGGCATCCCGGATAGACGAAGTCTTGGTGTATCTCGTCGGAAAAGACTTTGACGCCGCGGCGCAGGCAGATGTCCCCGAGCCGTGCAAGCTCGTCTTTTGCCCAGGCGCGGCCCACAGGGTTGTGCGGGTTGCAGAGAATAAACAGCTTGACGCCTTCTTGGATGATTTTCTTTTCAAAATCGTCAAAATCGATTTCGTAACGGCCGGTTTCTTCGCCGTTGCCGTCCCTTTCGCGGACAAGCCTGCTGACGACGAGTTTTCTTTCGTTGTCCCTGGCGGAGGACGCAAAGGGGTAGTACACGGGCTCTTGAATCAGTATCGCGTCGCCTTTTTCGGTGAACGCGCGCACCGCCGTGTAGAGCGCGAGGACAACGCCCGGCGTCTTGAAATGCCATGACGGCTCCGGCGTCCACCCAAATCGTTTTGCAAACCAGCGCCGCAGCGTCTCAAAATACGCCGCGTCGGTATCCGAATAGCCGAAGACGCCGTGGCGCGCGTTTTGGGCCAGCGCCTCGGTCACGCAAGGCGGCGCGGCAAAATCCATGTCGGCGACCCAAAGCGGGATCGTGCCCTCAGGCTTGCCTTTGCCCTCGAAATCGTATTTGATGGCATAGGTATTTCGCCGGTCGATGATGCTGTCAAAGCTATAGGTTGACGCGCTGCCCACAAACTCACTCCAAGGCCCCGGCAAGATCCGCGATAAGGTCTGAAACCGATTCGATCCCGACGGACAGGCGCAGCAGTTTGTCGTCAATGCCGATCGACAGCCTTTCCTCTTCCGGGATGTCCGCGTGCGTTTGAAGCATCGGGTAGGTGATCAGGCTTTCCGTGCCCCCGAGGCTCTCCGCGTACTGCACGAGCTTCACGCGTTCAAGCGCACGTCGGGCGGCTGCGGCGTCTTTTACGGAAAAGGAGATCATGGCGCCAAAGCCGCTTGCCTGTTTTTTGGACAGCGCATAATCCGGGTGCGTTTCAAGCCCGGGATAATGGACTGCTGTAACGCCGGGCTGGGCCGTCAGCCACTGCGCGATCTCGAGCGCGTTTTCCTGTGCGCGCCCGAGGCGTATGGCCAGCGTCTTGATCCCGCGCAGCAGCAGGAAGCAATCAAAAGGCGCGAGCCCCGCCCCCGTGGTTTTGCCGATGAAGCGCAAACGCTCCGAAACAGGCTCCCCGCCCCGCAAACGCGCGCCGGCGCCCGCCGCGAGAAAGCCCGCGATCGTGTCATTGTGGCCGCCGAGGTATTTCGAGCCGCTGTGCAGCACGATGTCCGCGCCGAGCGCCAAAGGTTTTTGGAAGTATGGCGTCAGGAAGGTGTTGTCCACGGCAAGGAGGGCGCCGGCCGCGTGCGCCGCGCCGGCGATACGCGCGATATCAAAGACATTCATCATCGGGTTGGTCGGCGTTTCGAGAAACACAGCCACAGGCGCCCCGGCCCCCGCTCCCGTACCGCCGGCCCCCGGCCCCGCGTTTTGCCGTGCGCCCGCGCCCGCAATCAGCGCAAGCACGGCCTCCGTATCGCGGCCGTATTCGAAAGAGAGGCCCCTCGCCGAAAGAATCTGATCGAACAAGCGATAGGTGCCGCCGTAAAGATCGCCGGAGCAAACGACGCGGCCGCCCGGCCCAAAGAGGTCCATCAGCGCGGACACCGCCGCCATGCCGGACGCAAAGGCAAAAGCCGCCGCGGCATCTTCGAGCGCCGCGACCCGGTTTTCGAGTTGTTCCCTCGTCGGGTTTTGCTGCCGTGTATAGTCGTAGCCCGTGGTTTCGTTCACGCCGGGATGCGCGAAAGTCGCCGTCTGAAAAATCGGCGTCGCGATTGCGCCCGTTTCATTTGCGACCCTGCCGCCGCCGTGTATGCAAGTCGTTTCTTTTTCCATAGCAGTATTTTACCATAATTCAGCAGCGGGATTCCAAGCGCGCTATAAAAAGGAGCGCCAACACCGCCAAGGATTTCCGTCTTTTTGAAATTTTCGTAACTGCTCAGACACCATGCTATTGCAAGCCAATTGCCCGTCATTGCGAGGGAGCGCAGCGACCGCGGCAATCCATTATCCGCTGGATTGCTTCGCTTCGCTCGCAATGACGAAGC
>JAITMX010000098.1 GCA_031290775.1 Eubacteriales Family XIII. Incertae Sedis bacterium | reverse complement strand
AATGGATTGCTTCGGTTGCTGCGCACCCTCAGTCACTTTCACAAAATCAAAGATTTTGGCCTGTACCCGCCAAGGGTGAAAGTGTTGCATAAGGTCTTCTTGCCTTTTTTCCACCCGCTGAAGCGTGTGGAAAAAAGGCAAGCTACGGCTGACGGGCAATTGGCTTGCAATAGCACGGTGTCTGAGCAGCTGCAAACGGGGGGCGTCCCGCCCATACCCCGTAGCCGGGCGATCTCTCGGCTATTCCGGGTGTCTGAGCAGCTGCAAACGGGGGGCGTCCCGCCCCCCGTTTATGGTTTTATTGCCCCGGCGCGTCAGTCGTACTGGAGTTGCGTGATGGGCCGCGTCTTTTTCGGGCGATGCTTCCACTCGATCTCGCCCGGCGTGATGCAGCCCTGTACGGGGCAGACGTTCAGGCAGAGATGGCAGCCCACGCAGGCGTCGTTGAGAATGGGCCTGCGTTTTTTTTCGTCCCAGTCGATGGCCTGGTGCGCGCCGTCGTAACACGACACATAGCACCTGCCGCAGCCGACGCAGGTTTTGTAATCAAAAGCGGGCAGCACCTTGAAGCTTCTGTCGAGCTCCTCCGCCGGGATGATGCCCGGCAGCGCAAGGCCGATGAAGTCCTCAAGGCTGTCGTAGCCGCGCTCGTCCATCCAGTGCGAAAGGCCGCTGGCCATATCCTCCACGATGCGGTAGCCATACTGCATAATCGCCGTCGTGACCTGCACGTTGCGGGCGCCGAGCAGCAGAAATTCGAGCGCGTCGCGCCACGTTTCGATGCCGCCGATGCCCGATATCTCGATGCCCTTTTCGCGGAGCTCCGCGTCCTGGCACAGATTGGCCACGAAGCGCAGCCCGATCGGCCGCACAGCCGCGCCCGAGTAGCCGGAAATTGAAGATTTGCCGTTTACGACAGGCAGCGCCGTGAAGTTGTCGAGATCGATATTGGTGATGGATTTCACCGTGTTGATGGCAGAGACGCCTTTCGCGCCGCCCTTCGCGGCTGCCCTGGCCGGCGGCTCGATCGTCGTGATGTTTGGCGTCATCTTCGCGATGAACGGAATCTTTGTCGCTTTCGCGACGGCCCTTGTATACCGCTCGACGAGCTTGGGGTCGGACCCCACGTCGGAGCCCATCGCGTGGCTTGTCATTTGCGGGCACGAAAAATTGCCCTCGATGAGGTCGGCGCCCGCCTGCTCGCTCATCTTTGCGAGCTGTGACCATTCTTCGTCGTTGCTGCCCATAATGGTGGAAACAATGACCTTGTCCGGGTAGTCGCGCTTGAGCCGATAGATATACTCGAAGTTTTGCTCGGTCGGCTTGTCGCTGATCTGCTCCATATTTTTGAAGCCGAGCCACGGGAGGCCCTCCTTGTTTGTGTTGTCAAAACGCGGCGAGCACTCGTCGGCGACGAAAATGCCGATCGTCTTGAAGAAGACGCCGCCCCAGCCCATTTCAAAACTCTTTGCGACCATATCGTAATTGCCGCCGACCGGCGATGACGAAAGGAAGAAGGGATTTTCGCATTTCACGCCGAGATAATTGATAGAAAGGTCTTTTTTGACTGCCATTTCACTTCACCCCCTTCTTGTCCAAATACGCAATGATTGTCTCCGCAGCCTCCTTGCCGGCGGCGACGGCCTCGACGACGGTCTTGCCGCCGTTGACGATATCGCCCGCAGCGAAGACGCCCGGCACGGTCGTCTTGCCGCCCCCCCGCGCGGCGATGCAGCCTTTGCCCGAAAGCGCCGCGTCCGCCACGCCTGTGATATCTTCCGCCTGCTGCCCGATTGCGAGCACGGCATAGTCGCAGCAAACCTTTGCCTCGGACTTGCCGTCGCGCCCTTGAAACTCCGCAAACTCGACCTTGGTTTTGCCTCCAAAGCTTTTTGGCGCGAAGTTGGTAGTAATCGTGATTCCGAGCGAAAGCGCGTACCGGATTTCGTCGATGTTGGCGGGCGCTTCCTCAATCGTGCGCCGATACCAGATGTGCACGTCCGACGCGCCCAACAGCTTGGCCGTCGTCGCGCAGTCCATGGCGACGTCGCCGCCGCCGATGACGACGACTTTTTTGCCCTTCATGTCTTTGAACCCGCCTTCGGCCCTTGCCTTTTTCAGGAAGCCCACGGCGGACAGGATGTTTTTCAGATCCTCGCCGGGCACGGAGGCGGAGCCGCTCTTCCACAGGCCCGCGCCGACGAATACGGCATCAAAGCCCTGCTTTTCGAGAAGGTCTTTCGCCGTGATTTTTTTGCCGATCTCTTTGCCAAATTCAAATTTGACGCCGATCCCTTTGACCGTGGCGATGTCCCAGTCGACAACTTTTTGCGGCAGCCTCGCGGGCGTGATGCCGTAGCTCAGCACGCCGCCCGCTTTCGCTTCGCGCTCAAAGATTGTGGCTTCATAGCCGGCCTTTGCCAACTCGGCCGCGCAGGCGAGCGACGCGGGCCCCGCGCCGACGCAGGCCACGCGGCCCTTCTTGCGGCTGCGCGGTTTTTTCAGCGTCTTCATGCCAAAGATTTTTTCCTGCTCGATCGCGTAGCGCTGCAATTTGCCGATCTCGATCGGCCGGTCGATGCCGCAGCGGCTGCACGCTTCCTCGCAGAGCTTGTCGTACGGGCAGACGCGCGCACACGAGCCTCCGAGCACATTGTTTTCCCGGATAATCTCGGCCGCGCCCTTTGTGTTGCGAAACCGGATCGACCTGATGAAGTCCCCGGGGTTCGTCCCGGCCGGACAGCCCATACTGCACGGGGCGTCCTCACAAAGCAGGCATCTTGCCGCCTCCTCCATCGCGGTGCGGTGGTTGAAGCCCGTTTCCGCTTCGGCGGTATACCCGCCCATCGTTACCTTGCTCAAAACACTTCCTCCTCTCTCGATTGGTGCTTCAATAAACAAACAAGTTCCCAAAAAATATTTTGCTTTTCCATGGCTTTTCAAAACGAAAGCCCTGAAAAAAATATTTTAACACAGCAAATCGCGGCTGTAAAACCAAATGGACGTTTATTCAGAAGTTTATTCAGAAGTTCGCGGCGGGGACTGTTCTGTAAAGCGCTGTTTTCCAATCGGGGCGCAAATAAAAGGGAGCGCCTGCCCCACGGCGCTCCCACGGTAATGCGAGTGTGCTCGCCCCCCCCCTGCACGTGAGCGCTTATAAAGTCTCCCAGCGCCTTTATAAGCAAACACCTTTTTACCGAATCCGCAACGATGGGCATGGGCGCTGCCGGGGGTAAGTTCACGGTACGCTTTCCGCGTCATCGTTGCTTTTATACATATCAAGTACCGGAATTGCATTTTTCTACTGCCTGCCGCAGGGAAAATTTTTTGCGGGTTTTTTTCGGGCGGAATGGCGCAAGGTTGTTACTGTTCACACCCTAACCGCCAGGGAGTGTCATTGCGAGCGAAGCGAAGCAATCCAGCGGATAATGGATTGCCGCGGTCGCTGCGCTCCCTCAGTCACTTTCACAAAATCAAAGATTTTGGCCTGTACCCGCCAAGGGTGAAAGTGT
>JAITMX010000062.1 GCA_031290775.1 Eubacteriales Family XIII. Incertae Sedis bacterium | reverse complement strand
GGATAGCGAGGCGGCGCTGCTGCGCGGCGCGCTGAACGGGCTCGAGCTCGACGTGCCGGGCGGGGCGGGCTAATGGCCAAGGAATACGCTTTCAAGCCAAAGAAGTGCAAAGGCTGCGGCTGCGCGTTCACGCCCGGGGGCAGCCGCCAGCAGTATTGCCGGGGCTGCCGCCCACATGAAAAGCGGGACAGGCTTCCGCCGCCGGAAGCCCCGCGGTTGCCGCACCCGGGCGACTACGCAAAGGCGCAGGTCGCGAAAACGGCGGCGCTGCTCAAAGAGTACGGGACGGCCGACCTTGCGGCGGTCGGGCGGATCAGGCGCGAGAGGGCAGAGGCCGAGGCGGAAGCCCGCGCAAAAACCGGGGCAAAAACCATCGTGTATCTGTTCAAGGCAGCCGGGAAATAGCGCGGCCGCATATATAGGGAAGAATGCACCGGGCGGCTGCCCGTGCAGGCTTGATATAGATATTAAAGTTGTGACAGGGAAAGCGGAAGAATGGGAAAAACTGTAAAAGAATACACAAAGGCGGGCCCGGTGATATTTGTGAGGGTATTTTCCCAGCGGCTTCGGAGGAGGGAGGAGGGCCGGGGGCCGCGCTCCCGGCCCTCCTCCCGGGCCGTCCGGGAGCTGAACGACCAGCGCGCGGCAAGGGCCGGGGCCATACTGATCAACCACAACTTCAGCGACGCGGACTTTTACCTCACGCTCACCTACCAGGGCGAAGCGCCCGGCGCCCTTGAAGCAAGGGCGCAGATCGACAAGTTCCTCCGCAGCCTCCGGGACCTGTACGGGCGGCTCGGCCTGCCGCTCAAGTGGGTTGCCGCCACGGAATACGAAAACAAGCGGATCCACCACCACCTCGTCATATCGGGCGGCGCCGGGCGCGAACAGGTGGCGGCGCTTTGGCCGCACGGCTTCACGCGCAGCGCGCGCCTGTACACGCATGGCGACTACCGCCCATTGGCCGCCTACCTCATCAAGGAGACAAGCAAGACATTCCGGGAGCCGGGCGCGGCGTGCAGGCAGCGGCTCCGGCACAGCCGGAACTGCGCGATGCCCGAGACAAGGGTGGAGCGCGTAAAGCGCGAAGAGATAGGCGAGCCGAAGATCCCGAAGGGCTACGCCATCGAGGCGGGGTCTGACTACACCTGCGAGAATCCGACGACCGGGGAGCAGATACGGAGCTATATCCTCGTGCCGCTCATTGAGGGCGCGAGCTTCGGGCGGCTGAAGCGCTTGCCGAGGGGCAAGCCGAAATCGGACGGCGCCGCCAAATGGCTGAGGGACAACGAGGAGTACCAGTACACAATGCCCATTGACAGGGAGGGGGATTATTGACCATGACCGAAACCACAAAGAACCCGGCCAAAGAGTACCTGCGGGGCATCCGCGGCCTTGCCCGCGAGGAAAGGCGGCTGTTCCGGCAGTATGGCAGCCTGCGGGAACGAATCGGCTGTGTGCCGGGCACGGCAAACGCGGACGGCAGCCGCATCTTGGTGACAGGATCGCCGCGCGGCCCGGTATACAACGGCGTCGCGGTAGGCGAAACGTTCCCGGCCATGCACGCAAAACAGCGCGGCGCGGGCGGCGGCGACCCGACGGGCGGCCTCGCGGCGGCGATGGGGGACGCCGAGGCAGCGCATCTCGCGGCGCTTGGCATAGTGTCAAGGGCAAAGGCGAAAGCCCAGCGGTACCTCGAATGCCTCACGCCCGGGCAGCGCGAGATCGTCGCGGAGTATTACTTTGAGGCGAAAGGCTGGGCGGAGGTGGCGGCCGAGCTGTCGTTCTCGATGCCCACGCTGCACAAAAGGCACAAGGCCCTCCTCGCCCGTATGAACGGCATCCACGGCCGGGCGATCGCGAATGAATTGCCGAAAGAGAAAAGAGTATAGTTTTTTTTACTTTGTATCGTGGTATATTAGTACTGTAAAAGTATATCAAGTCAGGGTAATCCTATTAGCCCTGACGCAATCGGCGGCCGCGCAAGGCCGCTTTTTCATTGGAGCGGAGGCCCATGAAACCGACCTACGGGACATTTGTAAAGCCGCGCTTCGGCGAGATTGCCGCATGGATCCGGCTCGGCGCGACCGACAGGGAAGTGGCGCGGAGGCTCGGCATCAGCGACACGACGCTGAGGCGGTACCGCAAGAAGCACCCGGAGCTTGAAGAGCTGGCGCGCGAGGCGAAGCGGCCGGCCGACGAGCTTGTGATCGGCGCATTGTTCAAGTTGGCGACCGGCTACACTGTCGATTGCGAGAAGCCGCTGAAAGTCGCGACCGAGCACATCGAGGGCGGGAAGAAGATCGTGCGGGAAGAAGTGATCGTCGCAACGTACAAGGAATACATCAAGCCGGAAGTCCCGGCGATCACGTTCTGGCTGAACAACCGCATGCCCGATATATTCAAACGCAACGCGGGCAAAGAGAACCTCGACGAGAAGCGCTTCGAGCTGGCCAGGCAGCAGGCCGACGCCGAGGCATGGGACGTGTAGGGGCATGGGCGGGCAGACGCAGAAGTTTTACGAATCGCAGGTCTGGCGCGACACGAAAACGCGGGTCATGCTTGAGCGCGGCATGGTCTGCGAGCATTGCGGGAAGCTGATACTGTCGCGCCACGACAGCGTGCTGCACCACAAGACAGAGCTGACAGAGCTGAACATTGATGACTTTGCGGTATCGCTTGCGCCGGAAAACCTCATGCTCGTGCATTTCAAATGCCACAACAAGCTGCACGGCCGCTTTTCCGGCAGCGCGGCGCGCGAGGTCTATATTGTGCATGGATCGCCGAGGTCGGGCAAGACGACATGGGTGCGCGGGAACGCCGAGCCGCATAGCATCGTCGTGGATGTTGACAGCATCTGGGACGCCATCTGCACAGGCGGCAGCGAAGCAAAGCCCGACGCGGCAAAGTCCACGATGTTCCGCGTCCGCGACCTGCTGCTTGACGAGATACGGACGCGCGGCGGCAGATGGGGCAGCGCATACATCATCGGCGGCTATCCATCGGCGGCCGAGCGCACGAAGATGGCGGGGGAGTACGGGGCAAAGCTCGTGCACATCGACACGCCAAAGGACATATGCCTCGGGCGCGCGGGCGCAAAGGGGGAGGAATACGTCATGGACTATTGGCGAAAGTACACAGAATAGCCAGCCACGCGGCGGCCCCCCCGCCTGCGGCAAACGCGGGCAAATACCCCAAGTGCAGGGTGGTGTGCATAGCCGCAGAAAGCAAAAAAAAGCATTCGATGGCGGAAAATCGGAGGATTGAAAAAAACCTATGGGAACAAACGTTCTAAACAGCAAAGAAGCGCCCGGCGCGGGCCGGGAAACGGAGCTTTCGGCCTTGTTTGAGGAACATCCGGCCGCCCCGGTGGTGAAGAGGCTCATATCCGAGACGGTATTCCTCGAAAACGAGATGGAGCGCCTGCGGGATATGCCCCACGTCATCAGGACCAAGGGCGGCAAGATCATACAGACGTCAGCCGGCCGCGTGTACGGCGCATATTACACGAAATACGCATCCGCCGTGAAGATTTTGTCCTCGGCGCTTGCAAAGGGCGCGGATGAAGAGGAATCGCCGCTGCGCCTGTACCTCAAGCAGATGGAGATGCGCTGATATGTGGCTTGGGCAATACGCCGACGAAGTGTTCTCCGGGAGGACGGCTGCGGGCGAGGATTTGAAGATGGGGCTCTCCCGCCTTATGTCGGACCTTGGGGGCGGGCGGTACGTCTACGACACGCGCGAGGCGGATCGCCGCATTGACTTCATCGAAAACTGCGTGCGGCTGACGAAATCGCCGTTTTACGGGCAGCCGATGAAGCTCATGCTCTGGCAGAAGGCCTTTATAGAATCGACGTACTCGTTTCGGATGCGCGAAGACGGGACGCGGCGCTTTCGCCGGGTGCTGCTCGAGATTGCGCGGAAGAACGGGAAATCGGAGATGTGCAGCGGCCTATTGCTTGCCGAGCTGTGCATAGGCGGCGCCGGCAAGGACATCGTATGCGCAAGCAACGATGATTCGCAGTCGTCGATCCTGTACACTGCGACGGATGTGATGCGCAGGATGATCGACCCGTACGGGCATGACACGCACAAAAACCAGACGGAGATCAGCAACCGCGCATCCGGCACGTCGCTGTTCAAGCTAAGCGAACGGACGCACAACAAAGAGGGGCGCAACATCGACGAGGCGATTGTCGACGAAGTCCACGAAATGAAAACAAACGCGATTGTGAAGGCGCTCGAGCAAAGCCAGTCGTCGAAGCCCGACGCGCTGCTGCTCATGATCACCTCGGAGGGCTTCATTGTCGGGGGTTTTCTTGACGATGAGATTGCCGACATGAAGAGGGTGCTGAAAGGCGAGTCCGACGGCGTTGACGCCGACCGCAAGCACGCGTGGCTGTTCACGCAGGACAGCGAGGGCGAAATATTCCAAGACCCTGCGAGCTGGGCGAAGAGCAACCCGTCGCTTGGCGTTATAAAACAGAGGTTCGCGCTTGAAATACAGGTGGCTGCGGCGCGGCGCTCAAAAGCCGAGCGCGTCTGGGCGCTGACAAAGGATTTCAACTGGAAGGTGTCGGCCGCCGAGCTGTGGCTGATGGAGGGCGACTATTGCTACGATGCGACGTTCGACATCGGCGAATTAGGCGGCTCTCTCTGCCTCGGCGCCGTAGACCTTGCGGAAACGACCGACCTTGCCTGTGCGAAGGTGATGGTGATGAAGCCGGAAAGCAATGAGAAATTCATCGAAACGATGTACTTCATCCCGGAATCGAAGCTGGAAAACTCGGCCGACGCCGAGGCGGGCGTCAACGCCGGGGCGGCATACGCCGAATGGGCGCGGGCCGGGTGGCTGACCGTCGTGCCGGGCAACGACATCGACGTGTCGGCCGTGGCCGACTGGTTTTACAGGCTGTACAAAGAGCACGGGCTGCGGCTTGTGATGTGCGGCTACGACCAGCGCTTTGCCAAGGGGTTTTTGCGGCGCATGGACGACTACGGGTTTGAAACCGAAGTGATATGGCAAAACGCCGTCACGATGACCAATGCCGTGACGTTGGTGGAGGCTGACTTGAAAGACAGGCGGGTCAATTACAACGAAAACCCGATAGACCGCTGGTGCTTCGGGAACGCGGTGCTGAAAGCGGATTCGCAGGGCCGCGTGATCCTCGCGAAAACGCGTGACCGAAGCAAGCGCATAGACGGCGCCGTGACGACGACGATCCTGTACGAAGTGTATCGGCGCTACAAATCGGAGCTGCTGAATTAGAGGTGACGCATGGGCTTTTTTGACGTATTGAAAAAAAAGAAAATCGAATTGCCGCGCTACGCGCAGTCCCTGAACGGCGGGCCGCCGCTGTTTTCGTACTTTGGCGAGGATATATTCGCGAGCGACGTCGTGCAGCAGGCGATCGCGTGCATTGTGACGGAGATGAAAAAGCTCCAGCCCCGGCATATACGGAAACCGATTGGCGGGGACTCCAAGATTGAAAGCAGCAACATCAGCCGCATCCTCGCATCGCCGAACCTGCTCATGACGGCGAGCGAGTTCATCGAAAAGATCGTATGGGCGCTTTATTTGGACTACAACGCCTTTGTAATCCCGGTATACGAGCTGCGGGAAAACGGGACGCGGCTTTACACCGGCCTTTACCCCGTGCGGCCGGACGGCGTGGAGTTTCTTGAAAGCGGCGGCTCTCTCTACATACGCATGAAGTTTGCAAACGGCTTCGAGACAACGCTGCCGTACGGGGACGTGATCCACATCCGGATGCAGTATTCGGTGAACAACTACATGGGCGGCGACGAATACGGGATGCCCGACCGCCGCGCGTTTCTGAAAACGCTGAAGACAAACGATGCGCTCTGGCAGGGGATCGGAAAATCCATGCAATGGAACCTGTCCATCAACGGGATTATCAAATACAACACGCTTTTGGACGACGGCGCGATGAAGGAGGCCGTCAAGAATCTCGAACAGAGAATCCTCGACGGCGAGTCGGGCTTCCTGCCGATGGACGCAAAGGGCGAGTTCATACCCTTTCCGAAAAAGGTGGACTACATCAACCCGCAGACGCTGAAATTTATCGACGAGAAGATACTGCGCACATTCGGCGTGTCGCTTGCGATCCTGACCGGGGACTACACAAAAGAGCAGTACGAGGCGTTTTACGGCAAGACGGTCGAGCCGCTGATCGTTTCGCTCGGCCAGGCGTTCACGAAAACGCTTTTCAGCCCGCGCGAGATCGGGACAGGCAACAAAATCGTGTTCTACTCGGGCGAGGCGATTTTCATGACCGTCGACCAAAAGCTCGAGCTGCTTGGCACGCTCGGCGCGGCCGGGAGCCTGTACGAAAACGAGAAGCGGACGCTCTTCGGCCTTATGCCGCTTGAAGAGCTGGAGGGCGTGCGCATGCAGTCGCTCAACTGGATCAATACGGAATTGGCGGACGACTACCAGCTCGGCAAGAGCGGGGCCGCCGCAGCAGCAAAGGAGGACGGGGACAATGCAGAATAAGGAAATCCAAAGGCGCTGGTACGAGGCTCGCTTCGCCTGCCGCGACGCGGACGAAGAGGGGAACGCCGAGATTGAGGGCCGTGCCGTCGTGTACGGGCAGGAAATCGACTATGGCGGGTGGTGGCGCGAGGTCATCGAAAAAGGGGCGCTCGACGACGCTGACATGACGGACGTGCTGTTCTTCACGAACCACGACATATGCAAGATACCGCTCGCGCGCAGCCGGAACAACAACAAAAACTCGACGATGCAGCTTTCCGCCGACGGCGGCGGCCTTTCTTTCAGGGCGGGCCTCGACGTAAAGGCAAACGCCGATTCAAGCACGCTGTATTCGGCGGTCTCGCGGGGCGACGTCACCGGCATGAGCTTCGGCTTTTATGTCTCCGAAGAAGCATGGGAGGACGTCGACGGCGACTCCCCGCTGCGCCGCATCGTAAAGATCTCCAAGGTCGTCGAGATATCTGCCGTCAACTGGCCGGCATACGACGAAACGGAGGTCAACGCAAGAAGCCAAAATGCGCAGGCGGTGCTGGACAGCATCCGCAGCCCACTGGACAGCGGGCGCGCCAAGGCGGCGCTGGACAGCGCCCGCCGCCCGCTGGACAGCGGGTTGGAAAACAAATCGTTACTGGAAGCGGAAAAGGCAAAACTGGGATTCATCAAGGAAGGAGTGTTTTAACCATGAAAAACTATCTAAACACATTGCTTGCGGCGCGCCGCGGCAAGCTCGAGGAGGTCAAGGCGCAGGGGCGCGGGAGCGCCGACGCGGAGGAGGTGCGCGCGCTGCTTGCCCAAGCTGCAGAGATCGAGGGGGAAATCCGGGGCGCGCAGGAGCAGCTTGACGGGATTGAGGCGCGCGAGGCGCAGGAAGCGGCAGACGCGTCAGCCGCAGCGGCGGCCTTGGCGGCGTCCGACCGGCAGGCCGAGGAAAACGGCCGCGGGTTCAGCCCGTTCGGCGCAAACCCGCTCACGCCGCAGGCGCGCGGCGAATCGCTCGGCGCGTATTTCACGCGCGAGGCGGGCGGCCGCCTCGGCGAGCTCATCGGCGGCACCGGGAGCATTGCCTTGTCGGAATACCGCGGGGCTGCGGAAAGGCGCGGCGCGTCCGACCCGCAGCTTGCGGCGCCCTACTCGCTGCTGCTCAATGAAGTCGACCCGAACGTTGTGGCGGGATTCCGCCGCCCGACGGTCACCGGCCTTTTCGGGCAGGGCTCGATCAGCGGGCAGTCGATCACCTATTACGTCGAAGGCGCCGCCGAGGGAGCGCCCGGGGCCAAAGCCGAAGGCGCCGCCGCGTCGCAGGTCCACTTTGCCGACCCGGTTGCAAACACCGACGGGCTCTCGACGATCGGCGGCTTCATCAAGTTTTCGCGCGAGATGGCGGAAGACCTGCCGTTCATCCAGTCCGAGATCGACAGTCGCCTGCTGTATATGGTCGAGCTTGCGCGTGAAAGCCAAGTCCTGAACGGGGACGGCGCAAGCCCGAACCTGAAAGGCCTGTTCAACCGGGACGGCCTCGGCGTGCTCCCGTACGCAAATGCGGGCGCGTTCTCGCCGGACCTCGTGCTGTCCGCCATTGCGCAGATCCGCTCGACAGGCCTCGAGCCTGACGGCGTTGTCATCAACCCGGCGGACTATCTCAAATGGCGGCTGCTGAAAGACGGCAACGGCCAGTATCTCGGCGGCGGCCCGTTCGCGAACCAGTACGGCCAGGGCGGCATCATCATCGAGCCCCCGCTGTGGGCGACAAACACGGTCGTGACGCCGGCCATACCCGAGGGCACAGTGCTTGTGGGCGCGTTCAAGCTCGGCGGCACGGTCTACGGGAAAGGCGGCATCCGCCTCGAGGCGACGAACAGCCACGACGAGGACTTTGTGAAAGGCCTGATCACGCTGCGCGCCGACGTGCGCAATGCGCTCGCCGTCCGCAAGCCCTCCGCATTCGTCAAGATCGCGCAGGCATAGCGGAAAGGGGCATGCGAAATGGAAACCATGAAGACATACAAGATCGGCGGGTACTTCTACCAGTACACCGGCAAGGAGGCCGCCCGGCTTGATCTCAAGGCGGGCGGCAACACGCCCAACACGCCCAAGACGGGCAAGACGGGCAACACGCCCGACACGCCCGGGGCAGGCGGGGCGGAATAGGCTTATTATCCTCTCAAGCGGCAGGGGGCGCATCAGCCCACGTGCGCCCTGCCGCATATAGGAGCAGCAAACGATGGCATACACACCGAAACCGTTCAACACGGCGATGACCTGCCGCCCGCCGACGGTCACGCACGCAAAAGGCGTGGAAAAAAAGGCATACGGCGATGAAGAGGCGCTGTCGAAGGCGTTTGGCATCTTCGGCTCGTTTTCCTCGTATGGCGGGACGGAGCAAAGCGTGAACGGCGTGTTCGCCGTTGAAGACACGGCCGTCGTGGAGACATGGTACAGGCCGGACGTGACAGCCGCCTGCCGGATCGACGTGGCGGGCGCCGGGGAGTACGAGATCGTCACGCCGCCGGAAAACATCAATATGCGCGGGGTGTACCTGCGTTTCAAGGTGCGTGCGCTCACGGGCGGCGCGTAAGGGGTGAAAGATGACGGCAGGCCAAATAGATGAGATGCTGCGGGCCGTAAAGGACACGCTCGGCATCAAAGGCGAATTTCATGACGCGATGCTCACGCAGTACATTTGCGAAGTCTGCGGTTTTCTGGCGGGCGGCGGCGTGGCGGCGGCGGATATCGAAAGCGGCGTCGTCGCGATCGGCGTCGCCGACCTCTGGCTTGGCGAAAGCCACAGCCTTTCGGAGTATTTCCGGATGCGCTCCACGCAGCTCGCGCTGAAAGCGCCGGAGCCGGGCCAAGGGGGCAAATCTGATGGTTGACGACCTGATAGCCGCGCTCGAAAGCCCGGCGGCCGGCGGCTACAAAGCGTACAGGCAGGGCAGCGTAAACGACTACCCGCCCGCGTTCTTCACGTTTTGGAACGCGGAAACGGAGGCCGTGCGCTTCACGAACAACAGGGAGCGCCTTGTGCGGTGGGTGTTTGCGGTCTGCGCGTATTCGTCAGACCCGGCAGAGCCCTACGCGATGATCGGCGCGGCGAAGGCCGCGCTGAACGCTGCGGGCTTCAAGGCCACCGGCAAGGGCTACGACGTGGCCAGCGACGTGGATACGCACACCGGCCGCGGGATCGACGTGGAAGGGTGGGATGATCCATAATGAACGTCAAAATAACGCCAGGCAAAGGCTGCGACACATGGCTGGGCACGCTGGGCGCGCTCGGCAGCTCTGCCGAGGGCATCGCAAAGATGGCCGTCTACGACGGCGCGGGCATTGTGGCGGACGCAATAAAGGCGGCGGCGCCGAGGGACACTGGGGCGCTGGCGGCTTCGCTGGGCATCTCGAAGATAAAAAGCGATGGCGACCGCGTGGGCGCGTCAATCAGTTTCGCCGGGACAGACAGGGACGGGCGCCCGAACATCCTGAAAGCGCGCGCGCTGGAGCACGGCACGCCGCGCATGAAGCCGCACCCGTTTGTCGCAAAAGCAGCCAAAAGCAAAAAGGAGGCGGCGCTCGCCGCCATGAAATCTACCGCCGAATCAGCCATCAAAAAGATGGTGAAATAACACGGCGGCCAGCAACTCACTGAAAGGGGTGAAAACAATGGGTATAAGAACAGGGCTATTCGGCTTTTACGCCGCAAAATACAGCTACGCAGACGGCACGGCGTCGTATTCCGGGGGCGGGATGTTCCTCGATGCAGTCAGCTTCCAGGACGACATCCAGAAGTCCGACGCCAACCTCACGGTCGGGACTGACGGGATGTCCCCGGACGCGCTGAAATTCCTGCTCGGCGTCCCCGTCATCGAGAAGACGGTCGGCGGCGAGAGCGTGAGCCTCCTCGCGTGGGGCGGCGAGCTGCGGGCGCCGGACATCGGCTTCGGGCTCATCGAAGTGCTCGAAAGCGATGGCCACGAGGTGAAGTACAATCCCAAGATCTACGTAAAAACCAATTTCTCGCCGACCGGGAAGACGATCAACACCGAAGGGGAATCCAAGGAGTTCCAACCCGAATCCCTCAGCGGCGCCGCCGTTCCGAGCGACGAGCGGGTCGTGGTCGATGGCGAGCCGTACAGCCCGATCTGGGTGGAGCCGGAGGAATACTTCTCCACGCTCTCCGAAGCGGACGCGTTCATCAGGGACTATCTGAACATTGCGGAGGGGTAGGCCGGAAAAATAAACAAAAATCAAAGCTGTTTTAGGCCTCGCGCACTTAGGCGGGCGGGGCCTTTGCATTGGAAACAAAAGAAAGGGCGCCAAGATGGACAAACTGTACCATGTGGAAATAGGCGGCAAGGACTACGTCCTTTGCGCGACGGTCAACGCAAACCTGCGGATAGCGGAAAAATACGAATCCGTCCAGAAGTGTTTCGGCCTGATCGTTGGAACCGACGAAACGACGGAGGGGCTTTTGCTTGCCTCCCTGTCGCTGCTGCATTGGTATCTCGAAGAGGGGTGCAGGCGGGCGGCTTTCGACAATGTCAGGCGCGCCGACGGGACGGAATACGAGCCCATACCGCTTGAAGCGCTCGGGACGCTTATAACAGGGCAAGAGCTCGGACTGTACGTGAACGTCTGCGCGGCCGCGTGGATCGGCGGCGATGCGCATGAAGTGGACATCGAGGACGACCCAAAAAACGCGCAAAGCGGGGGGCAAAAAGCGGGCAATGGCTCTTCGCGCAAGCAGGGGTGATCGGGCTGTCAAATTACGAGGCGGGGCTTATGACTTTCGGGGAGTTCATAGACCGCCGCAACTGCTGGCTGATTCTGCATGGCGCAAAAGAAAGATGCGGCCCGGAACAAAAAGCGAAAAAGTATGCGGATCTTAGGGAACTGATAGGCAAGGGCAGAAAGTAAAAATGTCAACGTCAATAAGCGCAAAAATTGAATTAGAGGGCGTATCGCAGTACAAGTCCGGCATTGACGCGGCGACGCAGAAAACCAAGGAGTACCAGTCCGCCCTGACGGAGCTTGCAAGCAGGTCGTCCGCGACAGGCACGGGCGCGGCAAGCCTTTCGGACAAAATCAAAGCGCAGGGGGATATTGTCAACGCGCACAAAACAAAGATCGAAGAGCTGACAAAGAAATACGGCACGCAAAAGGAGAACGTTGACAAGGTAAGGGCGGCGCTTGAAGAGGCAAAGAAAGAGTTTGGCGAGGATTCCGTGCAGGTCAAGGAACTGTCGGCCCAGCTTGACGGGTGCGAAAAAGGCCTGTCCAAAACGCAGACGGAGCTGAACAAGACCGGCGCCGCCCTCAACCAAGCCGAAGCGGACGCCAAGAGACTCGACGAACAAGTGCGCGACATGAAGTTTGACGCGATGCAGAAAGGGCTCGGCGCGGTCTCGGACGGCCTCGACGACGCGGCAAAGAAGATGGCGCCGCTTTCCCTTGCGGCGGCGGGCTTGCTTGCGGTATCAATGAAGGTGTTTGTCGGCTTCGACGATTCCATGCGGCAAGTCAAGGCGACGATGAACCTCACGGGCGAGGATGGCGCGGCGAGCTTCGACAAGCTGTCAGAGGCCGCGCAGAAGATGGGGCGCGAAACCCGCTATACGGCGTCCGACGCGGCGGACGCCCTCAACACGCTTGCGCTTGCGGGGTATGACACGGACAAGGCGATCTCGACGCTGCCGAAGACGCTCAGCCTTGCGGCCGCCGGGAACCTCGACATGAAGTATTCTGCGGAGCTTGTCACGGACGGGCTGAACGCGCTGGGCCTGTCGACGGATTCCCTTGACGAGTACGTTGACAAAATGGCGCGGACCTCCCAAAAGTCGGCTACGAACATATCGCAGCTTGGCGAGGCGACGCTTGCAGTCGCCGGGCAGGCGCGGATCGCCAAAATGCCGATGACGGACATGAACGTTGCCCTCGGCCTCTTGGCAAACTCGGGCATCAAGGGCTCGGAAGCGGGCGGCATGCTCCAGCGGGTGCTGATGAACCTGATGGACCAGACGGGGCCGGGGGCCGTGAAAATGAAAGAGCTCGGCGTGTCGGCATTTGACGCGCAGGGCAATATGCGCCCGCTGCAGGACATCCTGCAAGACCTCAATGCGTCTATGGCGGATATGTCGGACAAGGCCAGAAGCGCCACGTTCGACGAGGTGTTCAACGTCCGCAGCGTAAAGGGCGCAAGCGCCTTGCTGAACGGCGCGGGCGAGGCATGGAACAGCCTCGCGGCCGAAATAGACAATGCCGAGGGGACGGCTGCCCAGATGGCGGCAACGATGGAGGAGGGCGTCGGCGGCTCGCTCCGGACTATGCGCTCCGCGCTTGAGGGCGCGGGGATCACGTTTGGGAACACGCTGTCCCCGATGGTTGAAAAAGCGGCAAAGAGCGTCGTGAAAATCACGGAGGCGTTTCAAAAGCTGTCCCCGGCGCAGCAGGAGACCATCGTAAAAACCACGCTTGCAGTCGCGGCGGCGGCCCCGGCGCTCAAAATGGCGTCCGCAGCGGTCACGGCGATCCAGGGCGTGACGGCGACAATCCACATCATGCGCACGGCGCAGACCGCCTCGGCGGCGGCATCGGCGGCATCGGCGGCGGGGCTTGGCACAATGTCCAAGGCTGTCATCGCGCTGAACGCGGCAATCAAGGCAAACCCGATCGGCCTTGTGATCGGGGTGGCCGCGGCGGCCACGGCGGGCATCATCGCGCTTTCCGTGAGCATGGACAAGGCGGCAAAGGCCGCCGATCCGCTATGGCAGGAAACAGAGGACCTCGCCGCAAAGACAAAGGAGCTCACGGAGGCGGTTGCCGAAAACAACGCGGAGCGGGAAAAAGCGACGCAGTGCGCGGCAGACAATGCGACTGTCGCAAAGTCCCTGAAAGACGAGATCGTCGCGCTGTCCGAAAAGGAAGGCATATCGGCCGCCGACAAAGAGCTTATCGCGCAGAAAGTCGGGAAGCTCAACGAAATGCTCCCCGATTTGGGCCTTGCCTATGACAGCGTGACGAACTCGCTGAACCTCACGAACGGCGAGATGGAAAGCTATATAGCCAACATCCAGCGCCAAGCGGAGGCGGACGCAATACTGCAATCGCTTACCGAATCAAGAAAGCAGCAGCTTGACGTCGAGCGCGAGCTTGGGAGGGCAAAAGAAGACCAGGCCGCAGCAAGCGACCAACTTGCCGAAGCGGAGAAAAGGCTCGGCGAGGTCATCCAAAACCGCCTCAGCACCTTTGGCCAAATATATGCGGAGACCCAAGCGGTGGCCCGGGCCAATGAGGAATACGACAAGGCTACGGAATCCGTGGCCGAGCTGACAGGCACGCAAGACGAGCTCGCCAAAGAGCAGGACTTCCTAAACCAAAAGCTGGAAGACAGCACGGCGGCGATGGCCGCAAGCAACGAGGCGACGGAGGGAAACGCGGGCGCCACCAGGTCGGCGGCGGAGATCGACGCTGAATACATCGCGCTCCTCCAAGAAAGGGCACGGATTGCGAACGAGCTTGAAGCCGCGACGGCAGCGCAGTCGGCGGCGCAGGCGGCCGAAGAGGCCGCGCAGACCGCCCTCAACGCGGCGGTGAAAACAGGGAGCGCCAGCCAAGGCGAATTGTCGGCCGCCCTTGCGGCGGCGCATGGCGAAACCGTCACGGCTACCGAAGCGGTTGCCGGTTTTCAAGCCGGGCTTGGCGTCGCAAACGAAACACTCGATGCGACATGGGCGCAGCTTGAGGCGGCAAAGAATGCGGAACTGGCGCTCGGCGAGGCCGCGGCATCCACGGGCGGGCAGATCGAAGCCGCGACCGCTTCGGCGGGCGGGGCATTGGGCGGCGTGGCGGACGCGGCGGGGGAAGCGGCCGGCAGCGTGGCCGGTTCGATGGGCAGCGCCATAACGAGCATTGAGGGAGCCATCCCGCAAGCGGCGCAGTCGGGGCAGAACCTCGGGAAAACCGCAACGGCGTCAAGCGCCAATGAAATCGCCGCCGGCGCGCCACAGGTTACGGACGCCGCAAAGCAGACGGTGCAAAAGGCGGCGGCCGGGGCGGGCGTTGCGGCAACCGATGCGGGGCGGTCTGTTGGGGACAAACTCGTCACCGGCGGGAAAACCGCGATTGCCGCCGGCACGCCACAGGTTACGGACGCCTCAAAACAGCTTGTGCAAAATGCGGCTGCCGGCGCGGGCATTGCGGCGACATTGGCCGGAAAATCCATAGGCGACAAAATCATTGAAGGCGGGAAAACCGCGATCGAGGGCGGTGCGCCGCAGATTGCGGCAGCCGTGCAGAGCTCCGTGAATGCCATTGCCGGCATCGCGGGGTCGGCAAATACGCAAGGGTACGGCATCGGCGAGGCCCTCATGGCGGGCGCGGCGCGGGGCGTGAATGCCAACGCCTGGCAATTCGCGGATGCAGCGGCCGCGGCGGCGCTGGCGGCATACAACGCAGCGGCGGCGCAGCTTAAAATCAAATCCCCGTCCAAGAAGTTCGAATATCTCGGCGAAATGGCGGCGGAGGGTTTTTCCGGGGGCATCCTCGGCGGCGTGGGCGACGTGGCGAAATCTATTGCGGCAATGTCAGATGCGGCGATGGGCGCGGTAGGCGTGCCCGCCTCGATATCCGTGCGGGGCATGTGGGGCGTGGGGCAGCAAAGCGGCGTGGACATCAACCAAATTGCCGACCGCGTGGCAGGGCGGATTGTGAAAGGGCTTGGGCAGGCGAAGGTTGTGATGAGCAGCCGCGAATTTGACCGCCAAGTAATAGGGGCATTGAAAACGGTATGAAGCTGTATTACATCAACCATAAAGGCGAGAAGCTGTATTTGTCCGGGGGCGACTTCACCGCCGACGGGGCAAGCCTCTTTGATTGGGAATTTGAAGAGGTGGGCGCAGACTATATCATCGGGTTTTGCCAAAAAGTCATATCATTCAAGCTCCCCATCCTTATACAAGGGCATAGCCGGGCGGCGCTCTCGGAGAATCTGAAACGCATCCACGACGTGGCCAGCGTTGACATCGCAAATATGCGCATGGGGAAACTGTGGATTGAGGACACCGACGAATACTTGCCGTGCTACTTGACAGGCTCGTCAAAAAGCGGGTGGGGGAACGGCTTGCGCGAGGTTGTTGAGACTTTCGATGCCGTCACGGACAAACCGGGGTGGCACAAAGACTATAAATACACGTTCTCGTCGGCCGTGGCCAACAATGACGACTCCGGGCTGGATTACGAATACGACTACCCCTACGATTATACATATGGCTCAAACATCCAATTGCTGGACTGCGAAACGGTGGAGGGATCGGATTTTGAGCTTGTCATCTACGGCCCTGCGACAAATCCGGAAATACATATAGGGGAGAATATTTACGCGGTCGGCACGGGGTCAAACCCGGTCGAGGTATACGGCAGCGGGTACATCACGGTCAACTCCATAAACTCGTCGGTATTGCACACCGCCGTCAATGGGCAGATATACGACATCTACAATGACCGCGTGAAGGATTATGACATCTTTGCAAAGATACCGCCCGGCAAAAGCGTGGTACAGACGAATTGTTTTTTTGATTTATATGTGAAGCAAAAGAGGAATGAGCCGACATGGAATTTACAATAGCGGACGCCGGCAAAAAAGACATCGCGCCGCTTTTGGGCTACGAGCTTGTAGACATAGACATAGGGGCGGCAAACAACTTCACAGTCCGCCTCCCGAAACCGAAGGCGAAGGCGCTTGGGATTGCAAAAGGGATGTGGCTCTATGCGCATGGCACGGAATACGGCGGGGTATTCACGAATTTCGAATCCGAAACCAATTCTGCATCCATCGCATGGGGCGGCGCAACATTCCGCGGGCTCATGCAGCGGGACATCGTGACGCCTGCGGCCGGCGCGGACTACAGGGTTGTATCCGGAGAGGCCAATGCGGTCATAAAAACAATCCTCGGCGAGAACGCGTCGGCGGGCAGTGTCTTCACGGTGCCGGCGGCGAATACGGGCGTCACGTTCGCGAATTGGCGGTATCCGCGATACCGCGACAAGCTGCACAGCCTCACGGGAATGCTGGCAAGCAAAAACATGAAGCTGAAAATCACGGCAGACCGCGGCGCAAGCGGGGCCGGGTTTTTGATCGTCGCGGAGGCCGTGCCAATAGTGGACTACTCAAACCTCGTCGAATACTCGCAAAACGCAAAGGAAAACGTCCACATTATAAACAACGACCCCGACGTCAACCACCTCATATGCCTCGGCGCGGGGACATTGCGGGACAGGCTGCGGGTTGACCTGTACTTGCAGGCAGACGGGACGGTTGGGGGTACGAAGCACTACACGGGCGTGAATGAGTATGTGGGCGTGTTCTCGTACGGCTCGGAGGGTGAGGCGGACAAGCTCAGGGAGGCCGGGGCAAAGCATCTTTTGGCGCAAGCCGTGGATATCGGCATAGAGATGACCGCGCCGGATTTCCCCTTTGACGTCGGAGATATCGTCGCCGGGCGCGATTACGACATGGGCATATCGGTGAAAAACCAGATTGCATCGAAAATATTACGGACGGATGGAATGGAAACAACAGTTGAAATCAGTGTGAAAGGGGACGACGGAGATGGCGAAGAGGAAATGTAATGCTGCAAAAATAGTGCAAATCAGGCGGGCAAACGAAAAGGCGGTGAATATCCGCGACGTTCCCGGCGGGAAGATCGTCGGCACATACGCCGAGGATGATTTCTCGGCTTATGGCGCGGAGTTGGCCGGCGGTGATTGGTACAGGACGGAGAAGGGGTATGTCCTGGCAAGGCTTTTTGAAGAGATTGCGCCGCCCATCGGCGAAACAGAGGGCGGGGGCGAAACAGAGAGCGGGGGCGAAACAGAAAGCGGGGGCGAAACAGAATGAATATCATCACCGGCAAAAAGGGCGCCACGCACGTATCGAGCCAACAGGATGCAGACGCAAACATGGCGTTTTACGGCGCCGGCGACTATGTGCTGCCAATCGGCGGCAAGTTCGGATATCAGGTTGTATCCAACAACCTGATAACGCTGTCCGATGGGATGGTGATGGTACAGGGCCGAAAAGGCGAAACCGATTATGGGCAGACGGAAAGCGTAATCATTGAGAATGGGGGGCAGGGCCAGACCCGGCACGACTTGATTGTCGCCCGGTACGCGAGAGACGCCACGACACAAACCGAGTCCATGGGTATTGCAGTGGTCAAAGGCACGAATGGCGAGGGCGACCCTGAAATAAATACGGGGGACATCCGCCAAGGCGCAACCATCCACGATATGCCGCTTTACCGCGTGAATATTTACGACTTGTCTATTTTCGATTTGAAGCCGTTGTTTGCCGTTTGGGATCCGCACAGCGGCGTCTTTCCCTATAAGTACAATGACACCCTCGCCGCATCAGCATGGAGCGGCAACACCTACACGCTCGCAAACGAGCATTTTAAGCCAATCGCCGGCATTGCGAACAAGTCAATTTTGCGCAAAACGGATGTGTCAATACTCCCGGCCGCCGCAGCAACGGACGCGCAGGTGCTTGCGTGGGCAAAAGCCGACATCTCAACGGATACCATCACAACTGACGGCGCTTGCAAGATCACGGCAGCCGGGACGAAGCCGACAATCAACATACCTGTGACAGTGGTGGCCGCCCGCTCTGACGGCGTCTACGATTTAATCGGCGTTTTTGACTGACCGCGCACGCCATATACACGCCGTATTTCAGAAATCGGAAAGGGGAAACACAATGCAAAGAATCTGGATCAAAATCATCTACGCCATCCTGCAGGCCTGCGGGCTGTTTGTGGCAAGCGGCACGGCGGGGTACGTCATCAGCCCGAAGTTCCTGCAGTGCGGGACGGTATCTATTGGCACCATTGGGGACGATCTAAGCGGGGCAAGCGGCCCGTGGTCGTTTGGCTCCGCGTTTGACCGCGCGCCCGCCATTGTGCTGATGACGGCAAACAACCAGTGGGTGAACGCGATGGGCTCTGCGGGCTCCGCATCGGTATTTACCGTCTTGTGGAACAAGCCGATTGCGTCCAGCATCATCTCTGTAACCGTCAAATGGCTTGCAATAGACCCGCTGTACGTCTTCAAGCGCATAGGGACGGGGGGGGGATTTAGGAAAGCATGCAAAATCTTTCCTGTCCCCGTTTGGAATGCCCACGAGAGGGGGTGGGCGGCATGATGAGGGTGTTCAAATACCTGTACTCGCTGATTGCTGCAATCCAGGGGTACTTCACGTCCGGCGTGCTGAAAATAGCGAACGGCGGCACGGGGGCCGCAACGGCGGCGGCGGCACGGTCTGCGCTTGGGCTTGGCGCGGCGGCAACGCTGGCCTCGCCCATCCCGATACTGTACGGCGGCACGGGGGCCTCCCTCAACGCGCCGACGGCGGGGTATTCAAACGTCCTGAAAATCAATGCCGGCGCCGCCGTCGTGACAATGGACCCGGTGAAGTTCTCCACGGCGCGGTACAGCATGGTGCAGATCAACGGCTCGGGCGCGTTGTTCGGCACTGACCTGTATGGGCAGACATCATCCTCCGCAGCCAACGTCTATGTCGATTCGGGCGGGTCAATCTACCGCGTCGCCTCATCAAGCCGATACAAGGCGCTGATACAGGACGCGGACATAGACCCCGGCCTTTTGCTGCGGCTACGGCCCCGGACGTGGGTGGACAAAACCGAATACGAAAATGCGGCGGGGAATGGGGATGGCCCGGCAGGCCTGCAAAGGCACTGCGGGCTGATCGCCGAGGAGGTAGAGGCGGCGGGCGGCGGCGCATTTGTCGTCTATGACGGCGAAGGCCACCCGGACGCGCTCTCGTACGACCGGCTTGCCATCGCCGCAGTCGCGGCATGCAGGGGGCTTGAAGCCCGCATCGCCGCGCTTGAAGCCCGCTTGCAGGCGTGACAGGCCCTCTATAGGAGCAAACAGGACGCGCCCACGGGGGCGCTTTTCAAAGTGAAAGGAGAAATAAAATGGCAGGCGAATACCTTGTGACGGAAGCGGAAGATGACGGGTACGAAAAAGACCCGGGGGAGATTGCGGCAATGGAAGGGGGCGGAAATGAGTAGCCCGGCAGCGGTAAGCCCGCTCACCAACAAGCTTGTGCCAAACCCCAATTACAGCAAATACGCGGACCGAAACGGCGGGCGGCCGGAGTTTGTCGTCCCGCACCACGCGGCGGGGACAGGCTCGGCAGAAAACATAATCCTGTACGACAAGCGCATAGGCCTGTCCACGCACTATGCGGTGGACAGGAACACAATCGCGAACGCCGTTTCGGAGATCCACGGCTCGTACTCCGCCGGGAACACGGAATGGAACAAAAAGTCGGTCAGCTTCGAGATGAGCAACGACGGGGGCGCGGCTACAAACTGGCATATCCACGAGGGGACGGTGGAGAACGCCGCC
>JAITMX010000040.1 GCA_031290775.1 Eubacteriales Family XIII. Incertae Sedis bacterium | reverse complement strand
GGGGGGCTCACGGAACTCACGGAACTCACGGGGACGGTCCTTTTGGGTTGCGGCGCGCCGCAACCCAAAAGGACCGTCCCCGTGAGTTCCGTGAGTTCCGTGAGCCCCCCTCCCATCATCATTGCGGAGCATCTCACGCATACCTACAACAAGGGGCTTGCCTATGAAACGAGCGCGGTGGACGATGTGAGCTTTGAAATCGGCGAGGGCGAATACATCGCGATTATCGGGCATACGGGCTCCGGCAAATCCACGCTCATCCAGCACCTGAACGGCCTGCTCAAGCCTACTTCGGGCGCGATCACGGTCTCCGGCATCGACGTCTCGGCAAAAAATCGCTCCGTCGTTCAGATGCGCAAAAAAATCGGCATGGTGTTTCAATATCCGGAGTACCAGCTCTTTGAGGAAAGCGTTTTTTTGGACATCGCTTTCGGCCCGAAAAACCTCGGTCTTCCCGAGGGTGAAGTAGACATCCGCGTCAGGGAAGCGATGGCGCTCGTCCATATGGATTTTGGCGAATTTGCGCAGCGTTCGCCTTTCGAGCTCTCGGGCGGGCAAAAGCGCATGGCCGCGATCGCGGGCGTGCTCGCGATGAGGCCCGAGGTCCTTGTGCTCGATGAGCCGACGGCGGGGCTCGACCCCAAATCGCACGAGGAAACGCTCGCCCTCATAGGGGATATCCGAGAGAAGACCGGCTGTACCATCGTTCTCGTGTCCCACAATATGGACGATGTCGCGCGTCTTGCAGACCGCATCTTTGTCATGGCGGCGGGCAAAATCGTAAAGGCCGGGCCGCCGGCCGAGGTCTTTGCCGATGAGGATTTCCTGAAAAACATCGGCCTCGGCGTGCCGCAGGCGACCGCCTTTGCCGGCCTACTCGCGCGCGGCGGCTTGCTGCTGGCGCCCCCGATCCTGACGCCGGATGGTCTTGCGGAGGCGTTGGCGCATACGCCGGCGGGGACGCTTCCATGATCCGCGACATCACGATCGGCCAATACTACCCCGGATACAGCGCCGTGCACAAACTCGACACGCGGCTCAAGCTTGTGCTTGTGCTGGCTTATATGGTTTCGATTTTCTTGGTGAGCGATTTCGTCGGCTATGCGGTCGTGCTTGTTTCGCTCGCGCTTGTCGTGAGGCTCTCGCAGGTGCCGGCGCGCTTCATCCTGCGCGGGCTCAAGCCGGTCTTTATCATCATCGCGTTTACGTTCATCCTCAATCTGTTTATGACCAAGGGCGACCCGATCGTCACTTTTGGCGCTCTGGCGATCACGGAGCAAGGCATCTATGAGGCGTGCTACATGGCGCTGCGCATCATCTTTCTCATTCTCGGCGCGTCCATGCTGACGTTTACGACAAAGCCCGTCAAGCTGACGGACGGCATCGAATATCTGCTGTCCCCCGGCACGCGCTTTGGCGTGCCCGCGCACGAGCTCGCGATGATGATGACGATCGCGCTGCGTTTCATCCCGACGCTGCTTGAGGAAACGGACAAGATCATGAAAGCGCAGCAGGCGCGCGGCGCGGATTTTGAAACGGGCAATATCTTTCGGCGCGCCAAAGCGATGATCCCAATCTTCATCCCGCTCATCGTCGGCGCGTTCCGGATGGCTTCCGACCTCGCGATGGCGATGGAGGCGCGCTGCTACCGCGGCGGCGAAGGGCGCACCAAGCTGCACGTCTTCAAACTCAAACGGCGGGACGCGGCCGCCATCATCCTATATGCGGCCTATCTCGCGCTCATCGTGCTCGAGCGGATTTTCGATCTGCAAAGCCTGCTCGTCGGCGCGCTGCTCCGATAAGCGCCAAAGGAAATGGGGCGCTGGGCTTTTCACGCAGCCCGACGGCCCGCTGAACAGGCGCATCTCGAAAAGTTTCGTTTTTGACAAATCGTGTCCAATTATTATATATTATAGAAGATAGGAAGAGTGCTTGGGTATTCTTCTGTTGTTTTGGGGGCGTTTCGTTGGTGAGTTGGCGCTTCCGGGGGTAAAAGATGAGCACGATGATCCGAACCGAGGGTCTGAAAAAGATATATCGCGTCGGAAAAGAGAAAGTAGTCGCCCTTGCGGGCGTAGATTTGGAAATCGAGCAAGGTGAGGTTTGCTGTATCGTCGGACAAAGCGGCAGCGGCAAATCCACTCTGCTCAATATGCTTGCCGGCCTTGAAAAGCCCACGAGGGGAACCATCGCCATCGCCGGCAAAAAAATCTCCTCGATGGACGAGGAGCGGCTCGCGGTCTTCCGCCAGGAAAATCTCGGATTTGTCTTTCAGAGCTACAATTTGCTGCCGCAGCTGACCGCAGCCGAAAATGCGGCGCTGCCGCTCATGTTTTCCGGCATGGGCAAGGAACAGCGGCTGAAGCGCGCGCTGCGCGAGCTGAAGCAGATGGGGCTGGCGGAACGCGCCGGCCACCGGCCGTCCGAAATGAGCGGCGGCCAACAGCAGCGCGTCGGCATCGCCCGCGCTTTCGTGGCGCGGCCAAAAGTCATCTTTGCCGACGAGCCCACCGGCAATCTTGACACACAGACAACGCAGCATGTCCTGCGGGCTATGCTTGACCGCGTGGCAAAATACGGCATTACGCTCGTCATGGTGACGCACGAGCCAAACCTCGCAGAATGCGGCGACCGCGTCGTGACGCTCAGCGACGGAAAAATCATCGGCAACGTGCTTCGGAAAAACGCGGAGGAGGAAGCGTTATGAGAAAAACACGAGTATTGTTTACGGCATTGGCGCTTACGGCGGCGCTCTTGCTCATGGGGGGCGGGGCGGCTTTTGCCTCTGCCGACCCATCGTCGCCGGAGGCGCCGATGGCGGATTTGCAGGTAACGGGGTATACGGTCACAAGGCCCGACGGCTCGGTCAATACGGGCAGCATTCTGAAAGGCGAGCTCGTCACGGTTACCGTCAATATCTTGGACAACCGGGTTGCAAGCGGCTCTGCGACGCCGACCGCAGCGCTCAACACTGCGTCGTTTTCGCTTCGAAGCGCTTCAGATATCACGCAGCCGGGTACGGTTTCGGCGGGCGCGGATGGCCTGGCGTATTCGATCCGGTTTAACAGCGCGGTTTATACAGGCATCGGAGCCTCATTTGCGTTTACGGTATCCTATCCGGATGCCCGGCTTGCGGTAGCTGCGAAAGAGATACTGCTCAATCAGGCGGTACCCGTACCCGTGCCGGATGCCAAGGCGCCTGAAACCGTCGTCAAGGGTACGGGTTTTGTGCTGAAAGACGCGCGCTACGGAAATGACGCCATCTACGCGGGCAAGCCTTTCACGCTGAGCGCTGTTGTGATGGCGACAAACGGGGCGGCGGCCGTCGAGAACGTGACGATAACTTTTGTGCCGCCTGAAGCGTTGACGCTGAACGAGGGGTCGAGCATCGTCTACATCGGGACGATGGCCCCGGGCGCGAGCATGCCTGTGAACGCGACGTTTTTGCCAAGCGCGAACATTCAAGAAGGCAGTTATTCGATTAGGGTCGATGTGAACGGCACCAATCAGAATACGGGCGAGCCGGTATCGGCGCAGATGACCATTTCGGTGCCGGTGTTCCAGCCGGAGCGTTTCGAGATTTTCAAAGCGCAGCTGCCGACCGACTTGGCGACCGGCACGGAAGGCAGCATGGGATATGGCTCGGTGACGCTCGTCAACCGGGGCAAAGTCGTAGTGTCAAATGTATCGGTTGAGATCATCGGGGACGGGCTGACTGCGGACGAGGGCCGGCAGTATGTCGGAAACGTCGCAGCCGGCGAGCAAAAATCGGCCGATTTCAATCTGCATGCGGATACGCCAGGAACGGTGGACGCGCTTGTGGTCGTTTCATATGAAAACGTTCGCGGCGAGCAAAAAACGCTCGAACAGGCTTTCACGGTCAATGTGGCGGAGGCAGCGCCGCAAGACGCGGCAGATCCGAATATGCCCCCGGAAGACACGGGGGAAGGAGCGGGGCATACGCCGCCGCTGTGGCTTTGGATCGCGATCGCGGCTGCCGCAGCCATCGCCGTGGCGGCCATTGTGGCCAAAAGGCGCAAGAAGCGCCTTGCGGCGGCGGAAGCGGCGCTCGACTATACGCTTGCCGACGATGAGGATTGACGGCGGTGCAAAATGAAACCTGTGGATCTTTTTAGTTTTTCGATCGACAACCTCAGGCGCCGCAAGAGCCGCACGGTACTGACTGTCATCGGCGTCGTGGTCGGCGTCTGCGCGATCGTCGTCATGATCTCGCTCGGGATCGCGGTCAACCGCGCGACCGACGCGATGCTGCAAAACTGGGGCGACCTGACCAAGATCGAGGTCGTGCGCTACGGGGCGCAGCAGGGCACGCCCGATCTGGACGACAAGATGGTCGGCATTTTTCAAAAAACACCGCACGTGATAGCGTCTACGCCGATGTACCAGCCGAACGGATTTTGGGGCCAGCTTGTCGGCGGCAGAGGCAACCGCTATGTCGGCAGCGCGCAGCTTGTCGGCATGGAGCCCACCGCGATAGAGCCAATGGGCTACAAGCTTTTGACGGGAAACTGGGATGTCGATACCTATCTCGGAAAGGGCAAAATCCCCGTGTTGATCGGGGAGCAGGCGCCATTTTCGTTCATGGATTCAAAAAAAAGCGCTTCATCGCCGGACGCGATGAAGTATCCCGCGTATGACGAAAACTACACGTCGATCAGCAACCTGCCGCGCTACGACGCAAATGGCGCGCTGCTCAATCCCGAAGATTTCTTTTTTGATGTAATGACGTCAAAGCTGACCTACCGGATGCAGATTGGCTATGACGCGGAGACAGATGTGACCACATACAAGGATTATGAATTTGTGCCCGTCGGCATGATCTCGGGCGGCATGAACGATTATATGATTTCAAACGGCGTCATCATGAGCATCAAAAATGTGAAGCTGCTCGAGAGCGATTATCGCAAGGCGACGGGCAGCGCCAGCGGCAGCGCCGGCAGCGGTGGCATAGTGATGGATTCCGGCGGAGGCCGCGGAAACACGACGACGGTGAAAGGCTACGATACTGTCTATGTGAAAGTCGACGACGTGAAGAATGTGGCCGACATCGAGAAAAGCATCAAGGAGGCCGGATATCAGATTTACTCGATGAGCGAGACGCGGAAGCAGATGCAGGGGCAGGTCGCGCAGACGCAGATGATGCTCGGCGGGCTCGCGGCAGTCTCCCTCTTTGTCGCGGCGCTCAATATCATGAACACGATGACGATGGCCATCACGGAGCGCACGCGCGAGATCGGCGTGATGAAGGTGCTCGGCTGCCGTTTGCGCGATATCCGCCGGATGTTTCTCATCGAGTCCGGCTGCATCGGGTTCATCGGCGGCGCGGTCGGCTGCGTGGCCAGCGTTTTGCTCAGCCTGCTGCTCAACCACCTGCCAAATATCCTGGGGGCGCTCGGCATAAAGGGCGACGTAGACCTCGCGAGCTTTTTCGGCCTCGGCGGCATGGCAAGCCAGATGCCGGACATGAAGCTGTCCATCATCCCGCCGTGGCTCATCATCCTCGCGCTCGCTTTCGCGACAGGCGTAGGCTTGGTTTCGGGCATCTCGCCGTCAAACCGGGCCGTGCGCATCTCGTCGCTCGAAGCCATCCGCCACGAATGATCCGTCCTCTTTTGTGTTCTTTTGCGCCTTTTGCTATGAATATTGTAGCATAAACCGTCGCTGCTTGTTGAAAAATACTGTTATGAGCATCTGTAATATTCGTGGAAATAAAGCTTGGCTTTAGTTTCCACTCCCCCGCCAAACAACGTGTCGTCCCCGGACTCGCCACGGGAATCCAGTGCTCCCATATCACTGGATTCTCGGATTCCGCCGCAAGCGGCGACCCCAAGAATGACAAGGTTTTTACCGAGAATGACAGCATTTTAGCGGGGGCCTGAATCGTCACAATGAGGGAAGGGCAAATGAACCGTCAGACTGTGTGAAAAGCCCGTCATTGCGAGGAGCGTAGCGACGCGGCAATCCAAGAATGTCCGGTTTGCAAGATGTTTTTTGGATTGCTTCGCTTCGCTCGCAAAGACAGCAGCGTTTTCACACAGTCTGCCGTCCCCTTTTGTCTGTTCCCTTTTGTCTTTTGTCTTCAATCGACTTTCACTTTCAGACTTTCACTTTCATTGCCGAACCTATGGTGGTAAAATGATAGAGGAACGAAAGGAGAAGCTATCAATGGTTCAGGTGTCAGAAATCGAATTTGAATCCAATCCGAAAAAATACTATTCAATGGTTTCCTTTCAGGATATAGCTATTGTTTCAGGCGGAAAAGAGGTTATTGCCGTACTGACATCGCCCTCGAAGCGTCATAGCATTATTGACGAACTGGCGGGTATTCTCCCGAGTGAAGATATTGATATAAAGGCAATCCGCAGAGAGAAATATAAGTAGTATATGAAAGTCGTATTTGATTCAAACATTGTGCTCGACGCATATATGAAGCGCGATCCGTTTAATGAAAACAGCGCAGCGGTACTGAAGCTGTCCGAATTTGGCGGGGTAGATGGCCGCATTACCGCCAACAGCGTGACGGATATTTACTATGTCCTCAAACGATACCTCAACGATGAGGATAAGGCCATTGAATCTTTGAAAAAGCTCATTTCAACGGTTTCGGTTGCCGATATTCTATCTTCGGATGTCGATACCGCTTTTGATTTGGGTTTTTCGGATTTTGAGGATGCACTGCTTTCATCGTGCGCTGTCCGTATCGGTTCGGATTTTATCATCACGCGAAACATCAAGGATTTTGAGAAATCCCCTGTCGCCCCGATTACGCCTACGAACTTTCTGAAACTATATAAAGAGAGTGAATGATTTTTCATGCATAGGTCGCGAAACTGCTCACCCGATAGGGACGACGATGCGTTTATATCGTTGATACTGTACATTAACGAAAGGAAAAACCGGCAATGGTTTAGGTATCAGAAATCGAATTTGAATCCAATGAAAATACCGAGAATGACAGCATTGTAGCGGGGGCCTGAACCGGCACAATGAGGGAAGGACAAATGAACCGTCAGACTGTGTGAAAAGCCCGTCATTGCGATAATGGTGCTTCTCAAAACACGAAGTGTTTTGCAAGAAGACCTTATGCAACACTTTCCA
>JAITMX010000185.1 GCA_031290775.1 Eubacteriales Family XIII. Incertae Sedis bacterium | reverse complement strand
GTTTGCGTCCGTCGCGAGCACGCCCGAAAGATGGCGCGCGATGTCGGCCGTCAGGCTTGCTTCGCCCACGCCGTAGCTGAAGTGGTTTGCCGTGATGCGCTCCTCGTCGCCATTGCCCTTGTCTGTCAGCGTGACTTTGATCGTCGCCGCCTTGCCGCCGATGGGCTCCGTGAATGTCAGGCTGTACACGCCGGTCTGTCCCGCCGCGCGCGCTGTTTCGATGATGCCGATGTCCGCCGGATTCGCGGTGATGTCCGCGAGCGGCTGTGCGTTGCCGTCCCCGTCCGTCGCGATGGCGCGCGAGAGCTCTTTCGCAATCGCGCCTGTGAACGTGGGCTCGTCGCAGCCGTAGCTGAAGTTGTTTGCCGCGATTGCCGTTTCGCCGTTGCTCCCCTCGTCATAGAGGGTCACATCGATGGTGACGCTCGCCGCCGCGCCTGTCTGGCCTTTCGTGCTGAATGTCAGCGGGTAGGGGTTGCCGGATTTGCCTTTGTTTGAAATCGCCGTGTTGATGGCGGCCAGCTGCGCCGCCGTGATGAGGATGTCGCCTGCGTCAATCGCCGTGCCGTCCGCGTCAAACGCGGCGGCCTTCGCGTAGGCTTTTGCCTGCGCTTCGCCGATCTGCCCGCTGCCGATCCCGTAGATGAAGTCGTTTGCGTAGATGCTCTCTTCCGGGTCGCCGCCCTCGTCAAACAACTTGATCGTGACCGTCTTGCTCGCCTGCGCGTTCGGGTACTCCGCGCGGTACGGCGTCTGGAAGGTGACGCTGACCGCGCCCTTCGTGCCCGCGTCCACCGCCGCTTTGAGGGCAGCCAGGCTCGCGGGCGTGATGATCAGGTCGGCCGCCGGGATGCTGTCCGCGCCGTAGTACGCGCCGGCCGCTTCCGCCAGCGCCTTCACGGCCGCCGCAAAGGCCGCGTCGCCCGACGCAAGGATCGGCCCTGCCTGGTTGAGGCCCCAGTACGCGTCTTTCGCATCGATCGCATCTTTGCCCGAGCGGTTCAGGTTTTTGTATATTTTTGCCGCGGTCGTATTGCCTGCGACGTCGGTAGCCTCTGCCCATACGTCATAATTGCCGGTGGCGGGCAGCAGATTGTTGCCCGAACCCCCGAGCACCTTCCAATCCGCTGCACCCGGCGCGGCCGTGCCCGGCGCGACATAGGCGATGCGCGTCAAAGTCCCGTCCACGCCGGAATTGGCGCCTGCGGGGGACTGGTCGTCCGCAGAAGCATCGGTGAACACAAAGGTGGCGCCATTGTAGGAAAGTCCCGGCACCGGCTTTGTTTTGTCGATTTTCAAAGTGAAATCGGGCGTGAAAGCCGAAAGCGGGTTGCCCGAAGCGTTCAAAATCCTGCCGCGCAGCACGATGCCGGTCGTTTCATCGGCAAACGTCTTCACAGCCGCCGAACCATCTGCGTGGGTTGGCGCGCCGCCAAGGCTCGCGATCCCCTGTGCAAGCAAGATGTCCGAACCGCTGACATATTGGTAGAGCGCATTGTAATGAATGGTCGCATCGCTGACGATTTCGGGGGTCGGGCAGTAGACCCGCGCCGTCACGCTGCGGTTGACCCATTTGTCGGACACCACAGTGTCCCCCGCGCCCGTTTCGCCGTTGGCAATCTTCACGCTCAAAAGCGGCGCTTCGTCGGTTTCAAGCTCCAGGGCCGAGATCACCTTGCTCATAGCTTTGTTGCCGGCCTTGTCCATCGCCAGCACATAGACGTCAAAGAGTCCGCTTTTCGATACAGACAGCTCTGAAAAGGGCACATACGCGCTTTCGGCCGGCGCGGCCGCATCCTTGTCCACGAGTGCGATCTTGCTCTGCTCGGCCCAGATGCCGGAAAGCTCGACACCCGAAACCAAGTCCGTGGAGGTGTCTGTGAAAACGCCGGCCTCCGCGTCATAGGTCGCGCCCGGGATGGGGTTCGTCAAGTCGATTTTCACATTCAGCGCCGCGTCGCCGGAAAGCGGGTCGTAGGGGCTCGCGTCAGCGATCAGCCGCCCTGTCAGGTCCTGCCCGCCCGCGCCGGTCGCGATGTTGTAGTTTGGGTAGGTATACACAAAGCCGTTGCCCGTATTGCCGCCCGCGCCGAGCTGTGACGCCCCGCGGTACAGGGCGCTGCCGTAAAATCCCTTCAGCCCCGCGGGATTCGGGGACACCGTGATATCAAGCGGCTTGTTCGTCCAGTTTCCGGGACTGTATGCGTCCCCCGCATTGTGCGTCCCATAGTAGTCCGTATAGCCCGTCACACCCGCGCCGTATTTCGCCGAAATCGCCGGGGACAAATCCGTCGTCACCTTGATGTTGCGGATCGCTTCATCGCTATAGCCCCATTCCGTGCCGGCGTCGCCGCCCACGCCCTCGGCGGCATAGTAGGAAAACTCCCGGACGCCGATGCCCGTGAACTTCCCTGCGCCGACAAGGCCCTCATTGATAAACGGGTTGTTGCCTTGTTTTGTGGTGTTGTCGGTAATACTCCCGGGGTTTCCCGTATGGCTGGAATCGATTGTTCCGTAGTTATTGTACGGCCAGTCAGCCGTGATCCCCTCTGTCCAGCCGTCATATCCCGAGGGAACCGAATCTCCCACCTTCTTTTCGAGGTCGGGGGCGGTTACGCTGAGAGGCGCGTGCTCATCCTCATCGTACACGAAAGGATACTGAACCATCGCATGACCTTCTACGACGTTGCTACCCGTTAGGGCATCATGCCCCATGTAGGAATTATAGACTACGCCCGGCCCAAAGACATCGCGGATAGAAACCTGACCGATCAGCTCGCTGTGGATTTCCTCATGTATCTCATATGGGAATCCGGCTAATTGGAAGTCATATTTCTGTACGATGCCGCCGAGTATGCTGTCGATCTGCAGCGGCGCATTAACAAATTCATCCCATGTAAGATTGTTTAGCGTATAACTCGTCGAGGGAGGCGGATACACTGGGATGCTAAGAGCGCTATCCCACCCGCCAGTTCCGCTGGAAAGCTCATACGCATATCCCCCATCTTGGCCACTGTAGTAATATTCAGCCGGCATGGTCACCTCGTTACCGTATCGGTCATACCACCCAAGCATGTCAATCACCCATGGCTGCGTCGTACTCTGACCCGCACTGAGGGTATGCGGCGAGGCGTAGATGTTGCTTTCATTAAATGCATGTACATCCGCAGATAGATGCCAGTTCGTTTTCTCACCCTTCGCGGGATCACCACTGTGATCATGACTATATAAAACATGATATACATAGTGATAGTGAGCAGTCATGTATCCGTATACAGTATCCCCAGATTTTGTTACAGTCCTCACATCCGCAGTTGAGAGCCCCGGCAGGGATATCGGTATCAGCAGGCTCATGACAAGCACAACGGAAAGCAGCTTGGCCGGAAAGCGGCTCTTGCCCCCGCTCTTTCGGCCTCCCGCACCCGGCCTGACGCGCTGTGTATCATTCTGACGATTTAACATAATTCTCTCCCTATGTTTTTGGAACTATCCTGGGTTGCCGCGTCGCTACGCTCCCACAGCCGCAGACGACTACTCAGGTTGCAAAAACCAGCCTCATTTCAGGCCCTGTGCTACTGCTCATTTTTTATATACAGCGGCGTTTCTTCCTCGGCCGCATTGTATACGAGACGCTTCCCGTCGGGATCCGTATAGACAAAGCCTATGGTCTGCCCGTTTTCGTCAACAGCGAGATCGGAGAGCGAACCCTCTTCAAATGCCGTATTTTCTATCATATTGATGTACTTGACGGTGTTGACGTCGTGGACGTTGTAGGAGATGCCGTTGCCGTAGCCCTCCTCCGTCAGCTGCGACAGCGCGGAGACGATGGTCTCCCCATCGCTGATGAGCGCCTTTTCCGCATTTCTGTCCACCGTCTGCCGTACAATGAGAAACAGAATCGCCAGCGCAAGGACGAGCGTGATTGCGGCGAGGATCGCCAGCAGCAATTTTCTGCGCTGCCGATGCTTTGGTTCCGGGCCCATGGCCATTTGATTTGACATAACAACTTCCCCTTTTCTTTTTTTTTGCGTCCCACATCCCAAAAAATAAAACCCACGCCTTGCCGAAAGACAGTTCCCTGCATACCTTTCCGCACAAGCTATATGATTGGAAAGTGTATTGCCGTGAGAAATTTATTGCCTGAATCCGGCCCCATTTGAAATCTTTTTGAAAAGATTTTTACCAAAGGCCTTCTTCGGGTATTTTTGCCCCTCTGCGCAGCTGTCCCCACACATATACCCAAAAAATATCGCTTGAAACATCCAATATGACAGCGGGGCGCAAATTCTTCGCTTTTAGGAAGCGGTGAGAAATAAATTGGACATTTGGTTTGTCTTTTTTCCGCCTGACTGCGTTGCAAAGCCTCGCCGTACTACCAGTACGGCTACGTTTTGCGCCTTGTCAGCCGAAAAA
>JAITMX010000177.1 GCA_031290775.1 Eubacteriales Family XIII. Incertae Sedis bacterium | reverse complement strand
GAAAAAAGGCAAGCTACGGCTGGTCGTCTACCGTTGCGGACGTATCCCGGTCGCTTGCGACCGCTGGAACGTCCCATTCGAGGACGACAGCGCTTTAGCGCGTGGTCGTCTACCGTTGCGCTCTACGGCTTAGCTCCGTCGTACCACGTCTTCGAGGCTGACGGTTAGGGTCTGAACTGTTGCCAAATATTATGCGTATTGAATCGGTGAAACGAAATGGCTTTTGACAATTATGTGGTCGGCGCCGTCAGCCGCGAATTGAATAGCGTCCTCGCGGGCGGCCGCGTCGACCGCATCTACCAGCCGGAACGCGAGGAGGTCATCCTGTGCGTGAACAGGCCGCCTGTGGACGGGCGCCCGCCCGGGCGCTTCAACCTGCTCATCTCCGCAAGCGCAAACCGCCCGCTCCTCTATCTGACGGAGCTGCGCGAGGCCGGGCCGCAAAACCCGCCCGCGTTTTGCATGCTGCTGCGCAAGTATCTGATCGGGGCGCGTATCGAAAGCGTTTCCGCGGCGCCGCGCGAGCGCATCGTGCGCATCGATTTTCTCGCGACGCTCGATCTGGGGCAAAAAGAGCCGCGCACGCTTATCTTTGAGCTGATGGGCAAGCACAGCAACATCATATTTTTGGACGGGGCGCACATCGTTGACGCGATCAAGCGCGTGACGGGCGATATGAGCCGCGTACGGCAGACGCTGCCCGGTATGGACTACACGCTCCCGCCGCCCGGCAAAGGCATCTCCCCGCTCATGGAAGAGGAAACCAAAAACGCGGACTTGACGGGAAAAGGCCTTGCGTATTTTGACGCGCTCGCCGCCGCAGGCGACTATGCGCCGACGATCTATTTTGACGGGGACCGCGCTGCGGATTTCCATGTCTTTCGGCTAAGCGTTTACGAAGGGCTGCGCACGCGGGACTTTGCGGGCGGGGCCGCCGTCAGCGAGATGCTCGAAACATGGTTTGAAAGCCGCGAAACGCAGGGGCATCTGTCGGCAAGGACAAACGAGCTGAAAAGCGCGCTGAAAGCGCGGACGGACAAACTCTATTTGAAAAAGCAGCGCCTCTTGGAAGACCTCGAAGAAGCGGCGCGCGCGGACGGCTGGCGCGAAACGGGCGACCTTGTGACGGCAAACATCTGGCGTATCGAAAAAGGCGCAAAACGCGTCGCACTGGAAGACTATATGCACGATGGCGCGGTGCGCACGATCGATCTCAATCCGCGCCTGACTCCGGCCGGGAACGCGCAGCGGTTTTACAAACTTTACAGCAAGGCAAAAACGGCCGCCGTTGTGAAAGCCAAGCAGCTCGAAGAGACGCAGGGCGCAATCGACTATCTCGAAAGTGTCGCGCATTTTCTTGGCGATGCGGCCAGCCCGCAGGACATTGAGGAACTGCGCACGGAACTGACGGAAACGGGCTATTTGCGGCCCAAAAGACAGCCCGGATTAAAACGAAAAAACAAACCCGCCGCCCGTGGCAAGAAAGCCGGCAGATTTGCGCCGTTCGAGTACACGCTGCCCTCGGGCGCGCGGCTTTTGGTCGGGCGCAACAACGCGGAAAACGATGAGCTCACGCTGCGCGTGGCCGCAAAGACGGACTTCTGGCTGCACACGAAAAATATACCGGGCTCGCACGTCATCCTGAAACCGTTCGGCACAGAGCCGGACGGTGAAGACCTGCGCCGCGCCGCCGAGGCGGCGGCATGGTACAGCAAGGCGCGCGCCTCCGAGGGCGTGCCGGTCGACTATGTGTCCGTCCGGCACGTCAAAAAACCATCGGGCGCCCGCCCCGGCTACGTCATTTTCACGCACAACCGCACCTTGTACGTTACCCCGAAACTGCCGGAATAGGCGCCCGCCCCGATCTTTATGCCAAATTCAGTTTTTTCCGCAGCATGAACCGCGTCAAAAACCAGCATATCACGCCGGTCACTGCGTACATCGCAATGGAGACGACCATCAAGCTGCTCCCGATCGAATTGGTCAAAGCTTCGCTGCCCATATCCGGCCGGAAGGGGTTTGAGATATTCCACATCAGCCCGCCCGCCATGAACAGGCTCGAAAGGATCTGATAGATGACGACGATGATGACAAAGGCGAGGATGCTCCCGCCGAGCCTGTGGTTTTTCACTAAATTCGGCCCGATCGCCATCGCCGCGTATGTCATGAGGAAAAACGATGCCGTCCCAACGATTGCGAGCAGGATGCCGAGGAAAATATTCAAGGGATCGACCGCGCCGAAAAATTCAATGATATAGTTCTTGTTTCCCATCACGCTCACTTGAAGCAGGATGGTGAGCCCGATCAGGACGGCGCTGATGGTGTTCCAGACCACGCCTACGATCAGCTTTGCCGCCATGTGCTGCTCGCGTCCCGCCGGCAGTGTCAGCGTCAAATAGCCTTGATCCCCCAAAAGGTTTGTGTAAAACCGCCGAACGACAAGGACGACGGAGACGAAAGCCACAGCCAAAATCAGGACGATATACAGCGCAAAAGCAAGCCCTTTTATCGCTTCCGCGAAAATTTCGGGGCCGTGGCCGCCCGCCGCGCCTTGTCCGCCCCCGCCCGTCTGCATGAGCGCGCCCAAAGGGTTCGTAAACACATTGACGAGCGTGATGGCCACGAGCGCGATATACAGATAGAAAAACGTCTTCGCCATTGCCCGAAATTCATATTTGATCAGTTTGCTTAGCATCTGAATACCTCCCTGAACACTTCATCTACGCTCTTCATTTCCTGTTCGCGGATCTCGTCCACGCTCTGCGCCCGCACGACGCGCCCGTAATTCAGGAAAATGACGTCGTCGAGAATCTTTTCGATGTCCGCGATCAGGTGCGTGCTGATGACGACCGTGCCCTCTTCATTGTAATTTCTGATAATCGTGTTGAGGATATAATCCCTCGCCGCCGGGTCAACGCCGCCGATTGGCTCGTCGAGCAGATAGAGTTTCGCTTTCCGGCTCATGACGAGCGCGAGCTGCGCTTTCTCTTTTGTGCCTTTGCTGAGGTGCTTGAACATCCGGTTCCCGTCGATGCCGAGGGAAGCGAGCATCTCGTCCGCCTTTGCCCTGTCGAAGTCCCCGTAGAAATCCGCAAACAGCGCGACGCAGTCGCAAACCTTCATGCGGCTTTCAAAATACATGCGGTCCGGCAAATAGCTGACAATGCTTTTTGTCTCGGCGCCCGGCGCTTTCCCGTCGATGAGGATGGCGCCGCCGCTCGGCACAAGCAGCTCGTTTGCGATTTTGATGAGCGTTGTTTTCCCGCTCCCGTTGGGGCCGAGCAGCCCGACGATGCGCCCGGAATCGAGCGAGAAGGTCACGCCGTCGAGTGCGGGCACAGCCCCGAAATGCTTCGTAAGCCCCATGCATTCAAAGATTTTTCCCATCTAGTTCACCTCCGTTCCCGCGTCCGCGCCCGTTCCCGCGCCCACGCTTTCCGGCACGGCCAGAATCGCCGTTTCGAGCAGCCTTAGCGTTTCTTGCTTCCCGATCCCAAGGGACTCCATCCCTTCGAGGAAAACGCGGATGTGTTCGATCGCCAGGTCTTCTTTTAATTGGATAATCATATTTTTGTCCTCCGTTACTGTCCTGCCCGCCGTCCGTTGCGTATGCAGCAAGCCTTGTGTTTCAAGCTCCGAAAGCGCCTTTTGCATGGTGTTCGGATTCACTCCAGCATCCAGCGCAAGCGCCCGGACGCTCGGCATGCCGCTCCCCGGCGGAAACTCGCCGTTCAAAACGCCCCGTTGGATTTGCTCCACGATTTGCGCATAGATCGGGCGGTCGCCTCTAAATACCCATTTCATTCAATTTGTACCCCTTTCTCCGCGGCCATAGGGCGCCGTATTATTGTACTAATGACTTAGTACAATAATACAATAATACAGTCAGGCAGCCTTGTCAATCTTTTTTTTCATTGACAAAAACCCAAGCTGTAATAAAATCTATGTACGCGCAATCTTTACGCTGTCGCGTTATCAGAGGCCCCTGCGTTGTTTCAAAGGAGAGGAGTTTTAAATGTCTGTTCAAAAGACCAAGGAAAGAATGGAAATCAGGGAAAACTGGCACGGCCCGGACAAGCTTTGGACGCTGAGCTGTGTTTCAAACGACGACGGGTTCCGCGTCGTTTCCGTTATCGTCATGGGCAAGGAGGAGTGCGTCGTCTGGGATATGCAGTGGACGCTGTCCAACGCGCACCGCGTCGTGGCCGAGCTGTACGAATACGGCAGGAAGCCGAAGGCGCTCTTTATTTCGCACGGCCATCCAGACCACTATTTTGGCACGCAGGTCTTTCTCGAGGCGTTTCCGGGCACGCCCGTCTATGCGTATGAAGAGGACATCAAGGTCATCGAGGAGCAGTTCCTGCCCAAGCTCGACCACTGGAAAGGCGAAATCGGCGCGTTCAACTGCCCGAGCCGGCCGATTCCGGTCATTCCGTACACGAAGGGCGCGTTGGATCTCGACGGCTTTGAAATCGAAGTCATTCCGAAAATCTGGGGCGATCTCAAGTACAACTCGATCATGTGGATTCCGTCCATCAAGACGGTCGCGTGCAGCGACGTCGTTTTCAACATGGCGCACCCGTTCACGTGCGAGATTTCGGATCAGGGCCGCGAGCGCTGGATTGAGGACCTCGAAAAAATCCGCGGCATGGGCGCCGAAGTCATCATCCCGGGGCACACGATGTTTGGGCTCGGTTTTGACGAGCGCGCGCTCGATTTTACGAGCGATTACATCAAGAAGACGATCGGCGCGCTGGACAGCGGGCGCAATCTGATCAAGGAAGGCGTGTCGGGCGACCTCGCGGCGAAAGCGTTCTATTATGATATGGACACTTATGTGTTTGACGCCGTGCTGAAGCGCAGCAACGAGATGAATGGCAATGTGTTCCTGGCGGGCCGCGAATGGAACGACCTGTGGAACGAAAACATGGACGAGGAATAAAAGAATCATAGCAGCGGAGCGAAGGCAATAGGAAGGAGCAAGGAAATGGCAGGCAGATTGGAAGGCAAGGCAGCCATCATCACGGGCGGGGGCGTCGGCATCGGCGCCGCGATCGCAAAGGGATTTTTGGCAGAGGGCGCCAAGGTCCTCGTCACGGGGCGCCGAAAGGAAAAGCTTGAGGAGCTCACGGCGGGGCTTCCGGCGGACAGCATCGCGTACTGCGCGGGCGACATCACGAAGATCGAAGACGCCGAGGCGATGGTCGAGGCGGCCGTCTCCAAATTCGGCAAGCTCGACGTGCTTGTGAACAATGTGGGCATCGACCCGGCGGGCACGGTCACGGAAATCCCCGTGCAGCAATGGCTCGACATCATCAATACAAATCTGACGGGCACTTTCTACATGACGCGCTTCTCGATCCCCAAGATGATCGAGCAGGGCGGCGGCTCCATCATCAATGTGTCGTCGCTGGCCGGCGTGCGCGCGATTCCGGGGATGCCGGCGTACAGCACGACGAAGGCGGGCCTGCAGGGCTTCACAAACGCGACAGCGCTCGATTACGGCGCACAGGGCATCCGCGTCAATATGATCAGCCCGGGCGCCACGGCGACCGATATGCTGAAAAACCAGATGCAGGGGCTGGCAAGGTCGCAGGGGACGGACGTCTACGGCGCGCTCGGCCTGCTGACGCGTTTCAACCCAATCAAGCGCGCGGCGGAGCCGGAAGAGATCGCGCCCGCAGCGGTCTTCTTTGCGAGCGACGAGTCCAAATACATCACGGGGCAAAACCTGCTCATCGACGGCGGCGCTTCGATTGTCGACCCCTGCGGCGCGTCAACGAGCGCGCTCGGAAAGGCGTGGGGCGAGGAGTAAGGAACTGGAAAATAATAAATTGCGCAAATTCCACGCAGGATTTTTTTCGTCAGGCAAGGCGCAAAACGTAGCCGTACTGGTAGTACGGCGAGGCTTTGCACCTCTGCTGTCCGTTTTTCCATTACACGCTAAAGCGTGTGGAAAAAAGGCAACGCAGCATGCCGGAAAAAAGACAAGTGAAATGCGCAAGTTATTCTTTTACTGTTCCTAAGGCAGGCAGCGTAGCCGCAGCGGTGGCGGCGGGGTATGAGCAGGGCAGGGGTTTTTGTGCTATAATTACAATTTGGTTACAGGCGGGCGTTGATATTGCCCGCGTACGATACGCAGGCATATGTGAGGAAATTTTGGACACAGAAGAAACCCAAAAAAATACAGAATCAAAATCGCAAGCGGGCAATGACGGCGAAAGCAAGCCGCCGGTGAAAAAAAAGCGCGGACGTAAAAAAACGTCTGCGCCGGGTTCTGCTGCATCGGCGCCGCCTGCTGATACCGAAACTATTGTGCCGCAACCCGACGCCCCCGACGCCCCGCAGATTTTCGAGTTTGACGACGCGCTTATCGGTGGGGGGGCGCCGGAAACAACCGAGCCTTTCAAGTTCAAGATGTTTGAGTTTGATGATGCGCCGGCCGGGCCGGAAGAGGCAAAACCGGAAGAATCGGCTGTTGAGCCGGAGGAAGCCTCGGCGGAAGAAGCCGCGGCCGGGCCGGAGGAAGCCGCAGCGGAAGAAGCCGCGGCCGGGCCGGAAGAGGCCAAGGCGGAAGAATCGGCTGTTGAGCCGGAGGAAGCCGCAGCGGAAGAAGTCGCGGCCGGGCCGGAAGAGGCCAAGGCGGAAGAATCGGCTGTTGAGCCGGAGGAAGCCGCAGCGGAAGAAGCCGCGGCCGGGCCGGAAGAGGCAAAACCGGAAGCGGAAGAGCCGGCAGAAGCAGCCGATGGCGCTGCGGCGGAGGAAACAGCAAAACCCCCAAAGCGGCGAAAATTCGCTGTTTTGCCAAAACTGCGCCAAAAGCAACCGAAACGGCAAAGATCCGCGCGTGGGCGGAAAAAGAAAAAAATCGGCATCGCAGGCACTATTGTCAGGGTCTTTTTCGCTGCGGTCGCCGTCTGCATCTTGATCGGCGGGTATTACTGTTACAATTATTTCTACGGTTTTGTCAAAGACATGCCGGTTCACGACCCGACCCAAATCGAGGCAAGCCTGAAAGTGATGAGTACGATCTACGATGACGAAGGCAATGAGATGAAGGATATTTATCTCGCTGATGCGCGGCGCGAATTGGTCACTTACGAGCAGCTGCCGCGCGATCTGATCGATGCTATGGTCGCGGTAGAAGACAAGACTTTTTGGCGGCATAAAGGGTTCAATATCACGCGCATTATCGGGGCGCTGCGCGAAAGCTACCTCGGCGGGGGCGACATATCCGGCACGAGCACAATCACACAGCAGCTCGCACGCAACATCTGGCTCGCGGAGACGCGTTCCGAGTACACACTCGAGCGAAAGGTCAAGGAGGCTGTGCTTGCCCGCGAACTCGAACGCAATCTCACAAAAGAAGAAATCCTTACCAATTATATGAATACGATTGCGCTCGGCAATCACAGCTATGGCGTCGCGGCGGCGGCCCGGCTCTATTTCGACAAGGATCTTTCGGAGCTTGACCTGCTCGAGTGCGCGGCTCTGGCAGCGCTGCCGCAGTCCCCGTCAAAATACTCGATGATCACGACTGCTCAGCCGGGGGAAGTCACAGCGGGCAATCCCGACATACTGCTCTCGACCGATGAGTATATCTTTTTGTACAATGAGGATGCGTTGCCGCGTATCCGCCTTGTACTGGATCTTATGTATGAGCAAGGATATTTGACGCAGGGGGAGTATACCAGGGCGATCAACGGCAACATTCGCTCACGCTTGCATCCGCAACCGCTTCAGGTCGGCGGCAACTCATCGTTTTTTATAGGCTGGCTCATAGACGATGTCGCGGAAGATCTCATGATTGCGTATCCGGACGAATTTTCGGACACGGACGCGGCGCTGCAAATGATTTACAGCGGCGGCCTCGAAATCCACAGCACTTTCAACCAACGGATTCAGGACGTTGTGACAGAAGAGTTTGAAGACCCGAAAAACTATCCTCTCGCCAATTTGGCCCGGGATCGCAACGGCAACGCGGTCGACAATGGCGCAATCATATTGTTTGACTACAACAATATGTTTGTCAACTTCGAATCTGCCGAGGGGGACGATGTTGCGGAGGATACCGGGGAGGATACCGGGGAGGATGCCGAGGCAAGCAAGGAAGACGCGGCGGGGATCGGCGACCCTTGGTTTTTCTTGAATGAAGAGGATTTCGAAATGCTTCCGAACGGCGGGATGAGGATCTTTGCGGGCGTGGACAAACGGCTTGGCATTTACAAGACGAGCGGCGACTGGGGCGAAGACATTTCCGTCGAGTTCAAGGATTTTTTCACAAAACCGCCCGGGACTTTCTACATCGTCAAGGGCGGCATCGTCAATATTCCGAGCGAGTACAAATCGACGGACGCACAGGGCAACCTCATCCTGTCGCCCGCGCTCTTCACCGGCACAGACAACATATTTTTGTTTGAGCCGTTTGAGGATGGCGGGATTGCCGAGAACGGCGCCGCAGGCAATTATTGGATCGGCCCGGATCACTTCAAGCTTGCCCAGCCTGTTGTGCAGCCGCAGGGCGCGACCGCTGTGCTTGAGCATCACACGGGCCAAGTCAAGGCGATGGTCGGCGGACGCGGGATTGAGGGGCAGATGCAGTACAACCGCGCGCTGTCGCCCAGGCAGCCCGGTTCAACGATGAAGCCGCTCGGCACTTACGGGGCTGCGCTTGAAAAAACCGCTGAGGGCATCCCGGTTTCATACCCGGAGGAGTCGTTTGGCGAATGGTGGACGGCGGCCTCCGTCATTGAGGACGAAGCGCTGGAATACGGCGGGCGCGTATGGCCGAAAAACTGGTACGGCGGCTATCGCGGGCCTCAGACAATGCGCAAGTCGATTGAGCAGTCGATCAATGTCAACGCTGTGCGCGTACAGCTTGCGGTCGGAAACAAACGGTCTGTCGATTTTTTGAAAAAATTGGGCATCACGACGGTGGTCGAGACCGGCGACATCAACGACCTAAACCCTGCCGCGCTCGCGCTTGGGGGGATGACGCTGGGCCTGAAGCCGCTTGAGAGCGCTTCGGCATACGGTACATTTGCAAATGCGGGCATCCACGTCGACCCGATCGGCTATACAAAAGTCATGTTTCGGGATGGCAGTGTGCTGCTCGACGGCACACCGCGCGAAACGCAGGCGATGGATCCGGGTGCGGCCTTTATCATGAACGATATGCTCAGGACGGCAATATCGCAGGGCATTGCGTCTCGCGCGTCGGTCAAAGGCGTGCCTGTGGCAGGAAAAACAGGTACGACATCCGAAAATCTGGACGCTTGGTTTGTCGGCAATACGCCCAAATATTCGGCTGCGGTCTGGCTCGGAAACGACGTTTCGATACAAATGTCACAGGGCTCTGCGGCGGCGGCGTATCTGTTCAGCAAGATGATGGCGCGCATATGCGAGGGCGAAGAGCCGGGAGAGTATCCCGAGATGCCGGCAAATGTCGAGAAAGGCTCTGTTGAGGGGATCAGCGATTATTTCATCATCGGCACAAAGCCGGAATCGCTCATGTACGGAGATTTGATTTGCATTGATTCGGGCTATCTTGCGACGCCGCTTTGCACCAATACGGAACGGCGCAGGGTGCGCCCGCTCAACGGCTCTACCGCCGGCATGACAGATGAGGAAATCGCCGCAATGGCCGCAGGCGCGCCGGTATGGTACTGCCCGCTGCACAACGACGACCCCGGAGAGTATCCGGTCGACCCTGCGCCGCCCCCTCCGCCGTCATCGTCATCATGGTCCGAGCCTGCCCCTCCGCCTCTTCCCCCGCAGGAGCCGGAGCCGGAGCCGGACCAGGAGCTTGCGCCTCCGATACCTCCGCTAATCCCGAATCCGCCGGACGGAATAGTCGGTGGCGACGGCATAGGAGACGGAGGTGGCGCAGACGGCGGGTAGCTTGCAAATCCGCTTGCGGCGCATCAAGCAACGAGGGAGGACTCTAACGGGTGTCCTATCACGAAGAAAATGAAAGCGGCCGCATACGCATAGGCCGGGGCGTCATAGAAAGTGTAAGCGCGCGCGTGATCGACGAGTTTGACGGCCGCGTCATTGTCAGCGACCCTAAGGGGCGGCTGAAGCACGGCGGGACGCCACGCGCTGAGGATGAAAAAGGCTTTGCGCGCGCGCGCGTCCGTGACGGCAAACTTGATATCAAGCTCTACCTCATCGTGCAGTTTGGCGCAAGCCTGCGCGAGACCGCAAAAACGCTTGTGGACAGGATTCGGAAAGAATTCCCCGAACAAGCGGGGATCGATGTAGGGCTTTTGACGCTCGTGTTTGTCGGGACGCTTTCCGAAAAACTTTCAAAACGCAATATTGTCTTTGTAGACGACGGAGAGTTGCGCGAGGCCATCGATGAAGAATGAGCCGCGTACGCTATTTGGATCGGACGACCCGGTCACGGCGTTGCCCGGCGTCGGCCCAAAGCGTGCGAAGACCCTTGCAAATCTTGAAATTGAAACCGTTTCGGACTTGCTCAGGCACTTCCCGAAACGCTATGAGGACAGGCGGCATCCCATCCTCGTGCGCGCACTGAAAGAAGGCGATGCGGCGCTCGTACGCGTACGCGTGCGGCGCGTCATTCCGGCGCCGATTCGCGCGCGCGGCGGCGCCGGTTCAAGGATTCCGGCGAAAGTGATTGCAGAAGACGAAAGCGGCGAAATCACGCTGCTGTTTTTCAACGCACGCCGGCTCGCCGGCGTCTTTCGCGAGGGCGGGGAATACTGGATTTACGGTACACCGCAACGAGATCTCCGTGGCGTTTTGATGGCGCACCCGGATTTCGAAGCTGTTTCGGCGGAAGGAGTGCGCGAAAGTGCGGAGGGCGCCGGCATCGTACCTGTTTATCCGCTCACGGCGGGCGTTTCGCAAAAGTATTTGCGGGGCTTGGTACGTATAGCCTTGCCGGCGGCGGCGCTCTTGGAAGACGCTGTGCCGGAAACGATCCGCAAGGACAGGCGGCTCGCGCCGCTCGGATACGCCATCGCGCAGATCCATTTTCCGGAGGATGGGCACGCGCTGAAAGCCGCGCGCTACCGCCTTGTCTACGAGGAATTGTTTTTGCTTCAGGCGCGTTTGCTCTACGCGCGGGGCCTTCGCGCGGGTTCGGGCCCCTATGTTGCAGAAAAGGGCGTCAGCGCCTGCGATAGAGCCGTCACATCCGAAGACGCGGCCAGGCTGTTCCCCTACGAACTGACGGGCGCGCAGCGGCGCGTGATCGAAGATATCCGAGCGGACATGGCCGCGCAGCGGCCTATGCGCCGCCTTTTGCAAGGCGATGTCGGTTCCGGCAAGACGGCGGTCGCGGTTTCTGCGGCATTTTTTGCGGCGCGGCGCGGTTTTCAGGCGGCGGTCATGGCTCCGACGGAGATCCTCGCGGCGCAGCATTTTGCCGAGTTTGAACATCTTTTCCAAGGTACGGGAATTCGTGCCACGCTGCTCACATCATCGCTGCCGCCCGCTGAAAAAACGAAGGCCAAGGCGGACATCCTGTCAGGGGACGCTGCGGTCATGATTGGCACTCATGCCTTGCTCGGGCCGGATGTCGTCTTTTCAAGGCTCGGTCTCGTCATCACGGACGAGCAGCATCGTTTTGGTGTCCGGCAGCGTCTGCGTTTGCGTGAAAAAGGGGAGGATGTCGACACGCTTGTCATGACGGCGACGCCGATCCCGCGTACGCTCGCCCTTATGCTTTATGCCGACCTCGAGGTTTCGTCGCTCGACGAAATGCCGCCGGGCCGCAAGGCCGTGGCGACGCGCTTTGTCGATTCGTCCAAGCGGGACGCCGTCTACGACTTTGCGGAGCGCGAGATGGCGACGGGCCGCCAAGTCTATGTCGTCGCCCCATCGATCGGGGATTTGGAAGATATAGATACAGATATGGCATCCGCCTGCGGGCTGGCCGATGAGCTCTCTGCCCGCTTTTCGCAGCGACGCGTCCGCGTACTGCACGGCCGGCTCCGGGGCGGGGAAAAGGAAGAGACTATGCGTACTTTTGTGGCGGGCGGGATCGATATGCTCGTCAGCACAGTCGTCATAGAGGTCGGCGTGAATGTGCCGAACGCGAGCGTGATGATTGTAGAAAACGCGGAACGTTTCGGCCTTGCGCAGTTGCACCAACTGCGCGGCCGCGTGGGCCGCGGCGCGGCAAAGTCGTATTGCGTGCTGCTTTCGGACTCCAAATCGGAGTTGGCGTTGAAGCGCGGCGAGACGCTCGCGTCCACAAACGACGGGTTTCGGATCGCCGAGCTTGACTTGGCGCTGCGCGGCCCCGGAGATCTTTTCGGCTTTCGCCAACATGGCTTGCCCGACCTGAAAATTGCCGATCCGGCAAAGCATATTGACATTTTGCGGGCGGCAAATGCCGACGTGCAGGCGCTCATGGCAAGCAGTCCGTTGTTGGATGCGGCAGCGCATGCGATATTGCGCCGTATGCTGGCAAGAGACATTGCCTGCGGGGGCTGCGAATGAGGGTGATCGCCGGCGAGTTTAAAGGGCGCAAGCTGCTGTCTCCGAAGGGGAGGGGCGTACGCCCGACGACAGACCTTGTCAAGGAGGCGATCTTCAGCATGATTGCGCCGTATCTGCCGGACGCAGTCTGTCTCGACCTTTTTGCAGGAACGGGCGCTCTCGGCATCGAAGCTTTGTCGCGCGGCGCGGCGCGCGTGTATTTTTGCGACGTGTCTCCGGACTCGACGGCGCTTCTCAGGCAAAATCTCGATGCTTGCCGCGTGGACGGACGGGGCGCGGTCGTGTACCGGTCGGACTGGCGCGGCGCGGTAACAAAACTCGGTGAAAAATGTAATCTTGTTTTCATTGACGCGCCGTATGAGATGTGGGAATATTATTCACAAATATTGGAAACGCTCGCGGCAGTGCGTGTGCTTGGCACGGACGCGCGCATCGTGGTCGAGCGGGATGCCGACATGGGCGGATACGCGCTGCCGGTAAATTTTGAAAGAGTGCGCGAAAAACGCTATGGCGGCATCGGCGTGGATTTGCTGGCATACGCAGACCGGGGAGAGGAAGCGTGAAAAATTATGTGTTTTAGGATGCTTCATGGCGGAATTTGCGCGGTCGCATCCAGGCCGCAGGTTGGTAAAAGATGATCGGAGAAAAACTTTTATACGCAGGCACATTCGATCCGGTGACAAACGGGCATCTTGACGTGATCCGGAGAGCTGCAAAACTTTGCGGCACACTCGTCGTTGGCGTATTGGTGAACAGCGAAAAAAAACCCAAATACAATGCGGAGGAACGCATCGCGATGCTGCGGCTCGCGACTGCGGGCATTGAAAACATCGAATTCGTTTGGTATGAGGGGCTGCTCGCCGATTATGTAAATACAAACGCGGTCGGCGCGGTCGTCCGCGGCCTGCGCGCCGCGATGGATTTTGAGTACGAGATCCGCATTGCGCAGTTGAACGCGAAATTGTTTGCCGAGGGCATTGAAACGATATTTCTCATGTCAAGCCCGGCGCACAGCTTTATCAGTTCGAGTATCGTGAAAGAAGTTTTCGGGCTCGGCGGCAATATTGACGGCCTCGTACCGCCCAATGTTTACGAATTTATGAAAAATCTTGAAAAATCTTGAAAAATCGTACATTATGGTGATATAATCTTTAGACAAACACGCAAAGCATTTTGGAGGTTATGGGTGAAATGAAAGTATTGGATTTGCTTGAAGAAATCGAAGAGATCTGCGATACATCCGCAGGGGTGCCGCTGACCAACAAAATCATGGTAGACAAAGCAGAGCTGCTTGAGATCGTGGCGGATACGCGAAAAGCGTTGCCGGACGAAATTCAGCAAGCGCAGTTTATCAAGGACGAGCGCGAGCGGATTCTGAACGACGCGAAAGAAGAATACGAGACAATCATCAAGGATGCCGAACAGCGCGCCGAGATGCTGATTGACCAAAACGAGATCACGACGCGGGCAAAGCAGCATGCGCGTGAGATTGAAGACAGCGCGGCCGCTGGCGCCAAACAGCTCAAGATGAGCACATACGACTACATCGACAAGGTATTGTATGAGTTCCAGGAAAAAATGGAATACCTGAACGGGCAATATTTCGGCGATATGTTTACGAACCTTCAGAACACGTTTGAGGGGATAGGTGACCGTCTTTCCGAAAATCGCAACGAGATCAGGGAACTGTCTTACAGGACACAGATGGACGAATAAGACTCGCGGGCGAGAATGGCATCATATGGCAAAAACGCTTGGCATAATAACAGAATACGACCCATATCACAAAGGCCACGCGTATTTTCTTGACGAAGCAAAGCGCCTTTCCGGTGCGGACAGGATTGTCGCTGTGATGAGCGGCTCTTTCATGCAACGCGGCGAACCTGCGCTTTTCGATAAATATCTGCGCGCCGAGGCTGCCGTCAGAAACGGGGTGGATCTCGTCATTGAGCTGCCTTTTGCGTATGGCGCGACGGGCCCGGAAAACTTCGCACACGGCGGTATACGGCTGCTTTCCTCGATTGGCGTTGTCAATGCGATTGCCTTTGGCAGTGAAAGCGCGCGCATTGAGCCGATGAAAGAGCTTGCCGGTGCGCTTGCGTTCGAAAATGCTGCGCTTTCCCGGCAGATTGCCGAAGGGCTCGCAACGGGCGTCTCATACCCGGCGGCCCGCCATGAGGCTGTGGCGGCGGAAATCGGCGGCGAAGCCGCCGAGCTGCTTGTAAAGCCCAATGACATCCTTGCCGTCGAATACCTGAAGCAGCTTTATCTGATCGAAGCCGAGACCGGCAAACGCGGGCTCATCTGCTTTCATCCCGGCGTGGCAGCAAAAGGCGAACCCCTGCTTGAAGAAATCTATGCGGTGGAACGCAAGGGCCCGGGGCCAAACGGTTCGGATCAAGAGCTTCGCTTTGCGGGTGCCGGCGCGATCAGGGCACTGCTTCGCGAGGGACGGCTCGGTGAAGCTTTTTCCTATATGCCCGCCCAGACAGCAGAGCTGATCCAAAACCGCATTCATGAGTACCAGCCGGACATTTCCGTTTGGGAGATGCGCACGGAGCATGACCTGAGGATCGAAACAGGCCTGCGATGGCACACGAGCGCGCTTGGCATGGTTTTCCCCGAGGCGCTTTTCGACCCTTTTCAGTTTGCTTTGCTTTCGATCGGGCCGCGGGCATCGTCCGCGATCTATACAGCTGCAGAAGGCGTCGAAAACCGGCTTTTCGAAGCAGCCATGCGCGCAAAAAATTATTATGAACTCGTAGCATTGGTCAAGAGCAAACGTTTCACGGAGTCGCGGATTCGCCGGCTTGTGCTGCACACGGCGCTTCGTCTGTCAAAAGCCGATATGAAGCGCGCGATGAGCGAGCGCATCTGTGGGCGGATCCTCGCGTTCAATGATACGGGTGCGGAGATTCTGAGAGACGCGCGGGAGGCAGATGCCCCGGCGCGCGGCGCGGTGCTCTATCAAAATTTGCGTGTGCAGGAAGATGAACTCTCAAAGTCGCCCGCCCTCATCGAGCTTTCCGTACGCGCCGACAAACTCTATCACATGATGGTCGAAGGCAATCTGATAGGCTACCGCTACAGCCCCGAGCCCGTCCGCGTTTGACATGGGCGCTGTGCCGAGCCGAAAAGAAACCGCTGAAAAGAAACATCCAAATCGCGGAAAGCAAAAAAGCAAGACTTTTTGATATAGCCATTCCACGCAAAATCATTTATAACCTAAACTCCCGCGATAATTTTTAACTACGCGTCCCGAGAAGATGAAATGCAACGGAATGCGCTGAAAATCAGCGCATTCCGTGTGTTTGAGCCTTGACAAGCATTGATTTTGTAGTTATAATATATACAACTACAAGGAGGTGGGTTAT
>JAITMX010000155.1 GCA_031290775.1 Eubacteriales Family XIII. Incertae Sedis bacterium | reverse complement strand
CGCGGCTCCGTCCAATGCGGTTTTTGCACGCCCGGATTCATTGTTTCCGCGAAAGGGCTTCTCGACAAAAATCCGGATCCGACGCGGGAAGAAGTGCGCGATTGGTTCACAAAACACCGCAATATCTGCCGCTGCACCGGCTACAAGCAGATCGTGGACGCCGTCATGGATGCCGCGAAAGTGCTGCGCGGCGAATGGAAGAAGGAAGACCTGGAATTCAAAATTCCCGCGGACGGCAGCATCTACGGCACGAAATACCCGCGTCCGTACGCGCTCGGGCGCGTGCTCGGCGCAACCGATTACGGCGAGGACATGGGCGACAAAATGCCTGACGGAACCTTGCATCTGGCGCTCGTGCTCGCGGAGGTCGGCGCGGGCCGGCTGAAAGGCTTGGATATTTCCGCGGCCGAGAAGGCCGAAGGCGTCGTGAAAGTCATCACTGCCGCGGACATAAAGGGCACGAACAATACGGCGATGCCGCCGATGCACCCCCGCAGCGTCGCGAAGGAAGTCGAACGCAATATCATCGTGGGCGGCGTCATCCGGAAGAAGGGCGACACGTTGGCAATCATCGCGGCGGACACGCGCGCGCACGCGCGCGCCGCGGCCGCGCTCGTCCGGGCGGACATCGAAGAACTGCCCGCGTCGACAAACTTGCTTGAGGCAGTTTTGCCCGACGCGCTCCGAGTGCAGGGGGATTCGCCGAACCATTTCCTGACGCAGCCTGTCTTCAAGGGGGAAGATACGGCGCCGATCTTTGAGAAGGCTCCGCATGTCGTGGAGGGCAGCTTCTACTCGCCCCGCGAGCCGCATCTGCCTATCGAGCCGCATTCCATGCAGGCCTATCAGGACAAGGACGGCACATTGGTGATCTGCGTCAAGTCGCAGTTTGTCCACATCCCCACGTTTGGGCTTCCGTTCGCGCTCGGTCTGCCGCCCGGAAGCGTCCGTGTCATCAACAATCCTGTCGGTGGGCTCTTCGGTCTCGGCATGTCCGCGGACATGGCCGCCGTCGTCGGCGCCGCGACTGTCGCGCTCGGCGGCACGCCTGTCACGCTCACGCTCAATTACCGCGAGTTCCAGCTTTTCTCGGGCAAGCGCGCCGCTTCGTATTCGAACGCCCGCCTGGCTTGCGACGAAAACGGCAAGCTGCTCGCGTGCGAAGTCGATATCGCGCATGACCACGGCACTGATCCCGGCACGGCGGGGATGCTGCAGAACAAGGGCACGCGCTTCATGTGCTACGGCCTGAACTGCCCGAGCATCAAGACCCTCGGCCGCGCGGTGTTCACGAACAATTCCTACGCGATCACCTATCGGTCTTTCGGTTCTCCTCAGGTTTATACGGCGACGGAGCAGTTGATCGACATGCTCGCGAAGCAGATCGGCATGGATCCGTATGATTTCCGCCAGCTCAACGCGGTCAAACCGGGCGACACGACGCCAAATTCCCGCCCGTACCATTATTATGGGGTTGAAGGGCTGTTGGAAAAACTGCGTCCGTATTGGGACGCGTCGCTGAAATGGAAGGCCGAGGAGCCTGAGGGCGGCAAAAAGCGCGGCATCGGCGTCGCCATGGGAGGCTTCCACGTCAGTGAAGATGCCGACCACTGTGAAGTCTGGCTTGAGCTGAATCGGGACGGCACGGTCACGCAATACAATTGCTGGCAGGAAATGGGGCAAAGCGGAGACCCCTCCAGCGTGGCGTTCACCGTCGAGGCGCTGAAACCGCTCGGCATCCGCCCGGATCAAGTCATCCTCTGCAAGGATGACACGGGCAAGGCGCCGATGCATGGGCCGTCGGCGGGCAGCCGAAGCCACTACGTCTCGGGCAACGCGACGTTCGCGGCCGGCAAGGTGATGCTTGACGCATTGCGCAAAGAGGACGGAACCTATCGCACGTACGACGAATTGAAGGCTGAGGGCAAAGAAACGTTGTTCAAGGGCGAATGGGGCGCCGTGGGCAACCGCGAGGCCATCGACCCGAACACGGGCGAAGGCAATCCGATGCAGGACCACAACCATGTCGTGCAGGTCGCGCGCGTCGAGGTCGATCCCGCGACCGGCAAGGTGGACGTCGTCGCTGTGCATTCTTCAGCAGACGTCGGCGTCATCGGCAACCGGTTGGCGCTTGACGGACAGGCGATCGGCGGGCTTGCGCACGCGATCGGTTTCGCGCTTTACGAAGAGTACTCGGACTTTGACAAGAAGTACGAGAATATGACAGGATGCGGGATCGCGACAGCGAACCAAATTCCGGACGACATCGAATTCATCTATCAGGAAACGCCGCGGGAAGGCGGCCCGCTCGGTTCGGGCGGCGCGTCAGAGTGCTTCCAGAGCTGCGGGCACGTAGCCGTGAACAACGCGATCGAAAACGCCGTCGGGACGCGCATCTACGAACTCCCTGCCACGCCGGACAAAATCCTCTCGGCGCTTGCGGCAAAGGCGCAGGGCAAGGAGCTGAAGCCCAGCAAATGGTATCTCGGAGAGAGCTTCGACGACGTCATTGCGGATATCAAGGCAAATCCTGTCACGATGCCGCCGATGGGGCCGCCTCCGGGAGACGACGGCCCAGGAGGTCCCGGAGGACCGGAAGGGCCAGTGATCATGTAGGAAAGGCCTTTCTGTGGGAGAAAACCAGATCTTTACGGAAACATGCGTACAGGGCGGCCCACCGCCCTGTACTTGTCATTGCCCGCTGAATTTCGATATAAAGAAATTTCTCGCGAAAATGAAGGCGGGCAATTTCGTTTCCGCGTATAGGGATTACCGCAACAAAGCGGTCTTTCCCGTCATCGTCGCGGCGGTCTGCGACGAGCCTTGTCGGGGCAACTGCCCGGTCGACGTGGAGATGCGGCTTTTGGAGCGCGCGGCGGTCGCGTATGCGGAGGACCGGTCACCGGAGCGTTTCCGACTGCCTTCGCGCGAGGGGCGCGTCGCGATCATCGGCGGCGGTCTTTCCGGGCTTGCCTGCGCGCTGAGGCTCGCGGCGAAGCGGTACGACGTGGCGATCTTCGAGCGGGATGGGACGATCGGCGGCAGCGTGAAGGATTTGCTGCCGGAAAGCGTGGTTTTGGATGAGATCGAGAAACAGTTTGCCAATTTGGATTTTGCGCTTGAGACGGGCAGGGAGATCAAGGATTTGGGGCTGCTCGACGCCGGCGCCTACGACGCGGCTTACATCGCCGCGGGCGCGGGCGGCGACAACTTCGGCCTGTTTGAGGCTTGGAACCCGCAAAGCCTCGCGACAGCGCGCGCCGGCGTCTTCCTCGGCGGCAGGATCGCCGGCGGGAGCCATGTCAGCGCGATCGCGCAGGGGCTGACAGCGGCCGTTTCCGTTGAGACCTACTTGAAGACACGCAGCATGGCCGGCATGCGTGAATCGTGGCATATCCACGAATGCCGCATCAAGCCCCTCGAAAACAAAGAGGGCGTCCGGCCTGTGGCGCCGAGAAACGGGGTTTCGTATTCGAAAGAGGAGGCCTCGGAGGAAGCGGGGCATTGCCTGAACTGCGATTGCCTGGTTTGCCGCGACAGTTGTGAGTTCATGAAAGAAACAGGCCTGACGCCGCGGATGATAGAGGTGAACGCTTCGAGCGAACGTGGCCCGATCACGCGCAATTCCAACAGGCTGATCGCGTCATGCGCGCTTTGCGGGCATTGTGAGGCGGTATGCGATTTTGACGCGAGCGTGGAGAAGGCGATGCGGCGCGGAAAGAAAATGCTGTTTGAAGAGAACGGTTTCCCGCCGGCCTACCACGATTTCTATTTGCGGGACATGCAAGACGCCATGGGCGCGTCCTTTCTCTTTCGCATGGCGCCGGGATCCGAAAAAGCGACGTATTTGTTTTTTCCGGGATGCCAGGCGCCGAAGGACAGCCCGGAATACGTGCTGCGCCCGTATCGATATATGCTGGAAAACGATCCCGATACGGCTTTGATGCTCGCGTGCTGCGGCGTTCCCGCGTTGTTTGCCGGGGATATCGCGGGCATGGGCGGCGTGCATAAGGCGATACGCGAAGCAGTCCGCACGGCCGGCAATCCGACGCTTGTTTTGGCTTGCGCGACCTGCGCGAAAACGTTTCGGGAGTTTTTGCCCGACATGAAATTTATTTCAATATATGAATATATGCGCGAAAAAGGCCTGCCGGAAGAGACGAAACGCCCCGCGGGCGAATGGGCCTTGTTCGACCCGTGTTCCAGCCGAAAATTCCCCAGCATGCAAGATGCCGTCCGTGATTTGCTCGAGGCGGCGGGAACGCGTTTCGGCGAATTGCCCGAAAACCGCTCACGTGCGCTGTGCTGCGGGCAGGGGGGGCATATCTACGCAGCAAACCCAAATCTTTCCCGCAAGTTCACGGCGGCCGCGACCACGCAGTCGGCGTTGCCTTATCTCACGTATTGCTCCAATTGCAGAAATTTTTTTCTGATGGCGGGCAAACAGGCGACGTACCTGCTTGACTCGTTCTTTGGCATCGAGCCGCCCGTCCGTCCGCCTCATCTTGCGGAAAGGGATCTGAACCGCAAAAAATCAAAGGCTGACGCGCTTTGCGAATTTTGGCGCGAAGCGGACGCCGGCCAGGGCGGTTTGGCGGACGCGCCTGGCGCCATGGTGTTCGTCGGGTTCTCGGACGCCATATTGCGCAAAGCGGACAGTCTGCTCATCACCGAGGACGAAATTCGCGACGTGATCGTGTCGGCGGAAGCCGGCATGGATTATCTTGAAATGCCGGAAAAGGGCTTGCGCCTGGCAAGCAAGCGGATCGGCCTCTTGACGGTTTGGGCCGAATACCGGCCCACCGAGACGGGTTTTGAAGCAGTGAACGCTTACTGCCACCGGATTGATTTTTCGCTGGGGCGAAAATAGTTTTTTTCTGTTATACTTGATATTGATTGGTTTTCTCGGCGCCGAATCGTTGACACAAGGCGCCAAGAGCTGTTGTCGGCAGGGCGGCGGATTTTCGTCGGCAGCGACATTCTCGCGTTCAGGAGGTTTGGGGTGTTTTTTGATATCCTTCTCATTGTTATTGTTGTGCTCTGCGCTGTATTCGGATTTCGCAGCGGTTTTATCATCTCGCTGTCGCGGATCGGCGGTTGGGTCGGCGCGCTGGTCATCGCGTTTTTTTACGCGGACGAAGTGGAAGCCTGGACATTGGCGCACACGGATTGGTTTGACAATCTCAAGAACCATACGCTGAAAGTCTGCCATTCCTTCATAGACCAATACGGCAGCGGGTTGGCGGACAAGCTGCCGGATGGATTTGGGGACTTCATTGAGCATATGGGCGATATGCTCGCAGTCGAGTCCGCTGAAAAAATCACGCAGCACGCTTTCCCCATTCTTGTTTTTGTAGGAATTGTTTTTGCCATCAAGATTGTTCTGTTCATCCTGACATTGCTGCTGTCCAAAAAATTCCACGGCGGTTTCATCGGCGGCGTCGACAGTTTCGTGGGGCTTCTGT
>JAITMX010000154.1 GCA_031290775.1 Eubacteriales Family XIII. Incertae Sedis bacterium | reverse complement strand
TAAAGGTCAGTGATGAGGATCTATCGAGGGTAAACATTAAGAACGAGCCTGCTTACCCCTCTTGGAATTACTCCATCTCTCCGCGTAAATAGTCAAGTTATTTATCAACAATTCCTAAGCCGGTACACGGTTGTTCCGGAGGCGATAGGCATCGGCGCCTCGGAAAACGCCGAAGGCGATATTCAAATAGCGGGCGCAATCACAGCAAACGCGCCTGACGGGAACGCGACAGGGGTCGCCGCGTCAGGCAAAGGGACATGGCGGGTCGGCAATGCCGCTTTGACGGCAACAGGGGGCGACGCGAAGTACAAAAATGGCGGGGCTGTTGATGATAGCGTGCTGTCCGCGATTCTGCCCCTTGCGACGGTGGGCAGCCAAAACTATCTCGTTTTAGACGCGGATCTTGCCGCAAGCGGCATTTCGGCCGCAAACGGCGCGGCAATCGTTCTTGACGGAAAAACAGAGGCCGATACGCAGGCGCGTTCTTCCATCGATATACTTGCGGCGCAATTTGCAATCGGCGCCTCCTTCCCGCATACGCCTCGGGCGGCCTTGACGGTTGGCAGCCCGTCCGGCGAAAACAAGCAGGGCGATGTATTTGCTGTCGCGGCGGATAACGCGAGTTTCAGTGAGCCGGATCGCGCTTTGTTCACTGACGCGCAAGGACGGCTCACGGTGGCCTTGGCAAACGGGCAGCTTGCATGGGATGGCCTATATGCGGTTTCTTTTAAGGATGGCGAAGCGATCCTCCGATCCAACTCCGGGCTGATCTATGGGGAGCCCGTATTGCCGCCGCCCGCAAGCGAGATGAAACGGGAAGATGGCGCTAATGCCGATCTGCACATATATACGTTTCTTGGATGGTCTTTGGACCCGGAATGCGGCGCGGAGTCATTTGGCGCGTCGGGCAGCAGCGATATCCCGGCGGGCCAAACGACGCTCAGCGTCACGGGAAACGCTGTCTACCACGCGATTTTTGCGCAAACGCCCCGGCAGATAGCAATCCTGTTTACCGGCATCAAGGATACCAACGGGGATTCTTTGCCTGACGTACAAGGCTCGGCTTCGATTGGGGGGACGCTTGCGGACGCGGGTCTTTATCCGATTGCCAATGCCCCGCAGGACTATCCGAGCGGCGGCTATGCATATCGGTTTGTAGGATGGCGTATTGGATCGAGCGCGTTCAATCAGGTCTGGGATCCCGGCGAGATCGGAACGAAGCTGATTCTCGACTATAAGATATCAGGGGCTTCGCAAGGGTTGGTCACGATGGAAGCGTACTATGCGAAAGTCGGGGCGGCGCAATCGCTTGTGACATTCAAAGTTGACTATATGTTGAGCGCCTATGCGGTGAACAAGACATCCGCCCCGACATATCGTGGGGCAAGCGGTACCACGACAACGGTACCTACGAAGATTGCCGCCGTATCAGGGACAAGCTATTCGTTCAAAGGCTGGTATAAAGGGAAATCGATTGTGGCGACAGGCGACGTGAACTATACCCCATCCGCTTCGCTGCCGGTTGCCGAAAGCGATGCTGTCTATACAGCGCGTTTTGAGGAAAGCCTGGCCAAATACAATATCACTTATGTATACCATTGGAAATCCGGCGAAACAGGATCGTTTGTTTTGAACTACGTAGATGTGGTAAGCACCGCGAGCGGCTCGGATCCATTTGCGTCCCTGAAACCGTCAGATTTCAAGCAGGATGGATTGGTGTATACATTCCTTGGATGGTCTACGCGGCAAGGCGACAAAACGCCTCTCTTCATGGGTGACGGGCCTGCTGTGACGGCCGCGGCCCGATACTACGCGATTTATACTTCCGCCCCGTATACGGTTTCCGTCACGTTCAAAAGCGGCGACGAGATCTGTGCTGCCGCAGAGAATGTGACTCCCGGACAACAGTCTGTGACTGCGTTGTTTGCGGATACAAAGGCATCGGAACCGGCCGCGCCGAGCGGCAAGATTTTCAGAGGTTGGTCAGCAACGGCAAACGGTACGTCATGGATCACCGGCATCATAGAGATCACGGAAAACCAGACATACTACGCGGTGTTCACCAATCCGGACCCCAAGACAGTCACTTTCTATGACGAGGATAAATCCTCTGTCATCAAGCGTATTCTTGTCGATGAGCATTCGGCCGTGGCTGATAGCGGGAAGGCGCCGACAACGCCGTGGAAAAACGGGTGCTGGTTCACGGGGTGGCTTGACATCGCATTCAAGCCTTTCAAGCTCCAAACGGAGATCATTGCGAGGGATACCGACCTATATGCTTCCTATGCGCCCATCGAAAAAAATGTGGAAGCGGGATCGGGCGCAGTCGCTGATCTTGGCAGCACGTCATTGGTGCTTCCGGGGATCGAGGACGCAACCGGTGTCCGGTTTGACCTGCTGTTGCTCCAAAGCGCCGATGGCGACATCAGCGGAAAGGCGAAAGAGGACGGGTACGCTGTGCTCACAACGTACAGAGCCGCGTTAAGCTATTCCACAGCGGGTTCATCAGCAGGGCCGCTTAGCATCTTGCCGCTCAATATCCCTGTGTCGGGGCCGGTATTCGGCGTTCTCGCGGCAGACGGCACAATCAATCCCTTGGCGGCAGAACCGGGCAATCCGATCCTGAGTGATTTCGGCAGTGTGAAATTGGTATTGCCTGTGACCGACACTGCCGTCAGCAAGGCCAAGGTATACTATCTGAAACTTGACGGCAGCGTTGGCGTTTCCGACGAAAAGACAGTGACAGGCGGAAAGATAGAGTTCACTTTGACGGGATACAGCCTTGCCCGCGCGGACAGGGGGAATCTTGCTGTGGCTGCGCTCAAAGCTGCGGACAAGACCGACGACCCGGACAAAACAAATACGGAAGAAAAAACGCTCAAGGACGCGATTGCGGCCGCTCAGGGCCAGTTGAAAGAACAGTATGAGAAATATGACAAGACCAAATATACCTCTGGAAACTGGCTCGGGCTTGTATCGGAATACGAAACAGCACGCATCGCCATTGGCAATGCGACGACGGCCAGCGCAATCCAGGCACAATTGCTTGGTGGCGTTTCGGCCATGGGCGCGGTACCGACAGGCACGTTGAGCAGCAGCGCCGGCAGCACTACTGACACAAGCGACGCGACAGAGGCGGAGCTTACGTCAAGCGCCGGCACGGGGACATCAGGCTCAGCCTTGTCGTCCAGTGCGACAGGCTCAGCCTTGTCGTCCAGCGCAAGCGCGGGGTTGCTGGCCTCCGGCGCGGGGCTTTCCGGCTCAGATGTGAAATCGGATGCTGACAAACTTGAGGAGAAGTATTTGGAAGCCTTGCGGATTGCGGATATCGCGGATGCCTACAAATCATACGGAGAGGGTTTCGTATGGCCGATAGGCGACCCCGGCGATGACATCTCCAATCTGCGCCTGTATATCCGCGCGTTTGCGGAACGTGAAGCGGAATTCAATGCGCGTGACGATGCCAACAAGCCGGCGGAGGCCAAAGCGGCAATCAAGCGTTGCGCCGACGGTATTTCCAAGTATGCAGACGCGTTGGCGGCATATATAGCGTCACCGGACGATCCGGCCGTCCAATCCTCACTCAGGAGCGCGGGCAAGGAATTGGTCAGCGCCTATGAGAATATGAAATCGGTGTTGGATGGCTTGCCGGAAGAAGAAGTCGAGGACGAGCAAGAAGATGGGGTGACGACTGTTGCGCTGACGGAAACGCCGAAATCGCCACCGGCAATAGATGATAGCGGGCTCAGCAACGAAGCCAAAACAGGCTTTTCGCAGTGGGTCAAAACACACATAGCCCTTGCCTGTATCATAGGCATTGTGATACTTGCGGCGATAGCTGCATTGGTTTGGTGGCTGTTGCGCAGGCGCAACCGCCTTGCCGCCGAAGGCGTGGATGCGCCCACCGGGGGGGACGGCATGGACGAGGACTGGGTCAAATTAGCATAACCGAACCGTATCCGGGGTTGCCCCCAAAAATGGGCAACCCCTACGGCTGTCAAACCGACAAGGATATCTATGGCAATACGAAAAAGGCGTGAAAGCAGCCAAAATACAGCAGTCGAAAGCGACGCGCCGACAACGGAAAACATAAGCATTTTTGAAGAGGGGGCTAACAACCTCTTTTCTGTATCAGTGGACACTGGGCACAAGGTCGACTCGCGTGCCCAGAAAATATTCGTACTCGCGGTTGTGCTGCTTGTCATTTATTTTTTTTGCCTTATCGTTCCGAAAAACATGCTTGACCCTGCGCACGAGATCAATTTTGGCCCATACACGCTTTCGGGGTTCATTGCGGAGCTTCAAGGCAATGTCGAACATTTGATTGGGGTATTCACAGGGCAGGACGATCTTTGGACGCAGAGCTATTTGGGCTCTATGCTGCGCCAGATGGTCGTCGCGCTCGCCGGCGCGGGCCTTGCGCTTTGCGGGGCGGTGTACCAAGGGGCATTCCGAAACGCATTGCTTGCGCCTTCAACGCTCGGCGTGATGAGCGGCGCGCAGTTTGGGCTGATGATATGGGTGGTGTTGTTTGGGGTCACGACTGACCGGCCTTGGTTCCGAAAATTCTTTACGGAAGTCGATCATGTGCAGGCCACTTTTATTACGGAACATAAATTCTATGTACAGGCCGAGGGGGTGGACACAGGGCTGTATTATCTATGGGATTCACTCAGCTTGGCGTTATTTTCGTTTGCCGGCTGCGTTCTTGTGGTGGCGCTCGTGCTATTGACTATGCGCCTTTCAAAGCGTGTCCGGACATCCGCAATCATGCTCATCATTACGGGACAGATGATCGGAGGGGTCACGGGGGCAGTTTACAGCACCGTTCGATACTATTATATTGTCACCGATCCTTGGGGCATGAAAGCTGGTCTTTTGACAGAACTCCAGATATCGTCGTTTTACAGGAATTTTTCATGGATTGACATCGTTTGCATTGGGCTGCCGCTTCTTGTCACATTCCTTGTCGTCATGAAGCTGCGGCAAAAAATGATGCTGCTTTCGTTCGATGAGGGGGAGTCGCGCACGATGGGAACGGATGTACGGCGTATGCAGATCATCATCGTAGGGCTTTGCACGCTGCTCACGGCGATCATTGTTTCTTTTTGCGGCGCGGTCGGCTTTGTCGGGTTCCTTGTGCCCCATCTGACGAGAAGGCTTGTCGGCCCGAATTTTCGTTATCTTCTTCCCGCGACTACCGTGTTTGGGGCGGTCTTTGTGCTTGGGGCATATATGCTGCTTGCGATGACGATGGGTACGGGATACCAGACCATGCTTGGGATGTATATCTCAATTGGCGGTGCGATCATTTTTTTGGCGACGGCGCTTCGCGGAAAAGGGGTGGCCTATGGCGGGTTCAGATAGGAAAAATCCGTCATTTGCTCTTGACCGGCGCGCCACGGCAGCGGATATCGCACGGGGCGGCGTGGGCAGGGCGCTTGGGCGCACAGAGAGCGACGCCCGCGATGGAAGGCGATTGGGTTTACAAACGACGGATACGCTTCTTGCCCTTGAACAGAGGGCAATGCGCAGAAAGATCCTGCTTTCCGTTGTGGCGCTTGCCGTACTCGCCTATCTGTCGTTTGGCATCATGGGCGCGGCGCGGATAAACGAGGGGACATACTATCCGTGGGTTGAACCATATACTGTGTATTCGCCTATGGCTGTAGCACATGCAATTTTTGAACGTATTTACAATGCCTTTGGCCTGTTCTCGCATACGTACAACGCGCACAACCAATCCTATATTGTTGAAAATGTACCCGGTTATTATGGTGTGTCGGAACGGTTGGGCGTCGTCGGGATCACCTTGGTTTGTGCTGTCTTGCTCAGTATTTCAGGGATGCTGTACCAGAATGTGTTCAAGAACCCCATTGCAGGGCCGGGCATGCTCGGTGTTTCCAGCGGCGTGAGCCTCGGCATGATGCTCATGGTAGCGGTCTATGGGGCGCAAGCGCCCGCCATGCTGAAAGAGCGCTATTTGCTTTGCTATGGATTTGGAGCGGCAATCCTTGTCTTTGTCATTCTCGTCGGCAAAAAACTTTCGGGCAGGGGAAAACCATTCGATATTGTGACGATGCTGCTCATCGGCTCGATTCTCTCGCAGCTCATCGGGTTTGTCGTGAGCTATGAAACGCTTTTTGTAATGGATCCTGATGTGTATGAGATATATGTCACCCTCTCGCAGATGCTCATCGTGGATACATCTTGGGTTTCATGGCTTGTACTCGGCATCGCGGGGCTTGCCTCGTTCATCCCGGTCTGGCTTCTGCGTTTCCGTATGAACGCGCTCGCGTTTGACGCGGCGGAGGTCAAGCTCTTTGGGATCAACTACACGGGGCTTCGGGCGATTGCGCTCATCTGCGGCGCGATTATGATACTCGCGGCACAAGTCCATGTCGGCATGGTTGGGATGGTCTCGCTCATTGTGCCTTTCATGTCAAGGAGTTGGTTTGGATGTGAGTTTTCAAAGCAGTTCACGGGGAATATTTGCATTAGCACCATCTTTCTTTTGGCATGCAGGGATATTGCAGATTTGATTCCCTTCGTAGGGAGCGGCATCGCAATCGGCTCGTCGGTGAGCGTGGCGGCGTTGCCGCTGTTTATGGTCATCATGGCGAAGCAGATGAGGGGATGGGGATGAGAAAAAAGAAAGTGGGGCGATGAGGCATTCAAAGAGGATATTCGGCAAAACCATAGCGGTTGCAGCGGTATTTGGGGTGATTGTTTCCCAATTGCCAATGTTTGCGTTCGCGGTGGACACGACCGGCTATGTGACGGCGGCCGCGACGCGCGACGCGGGGCCGGCGCCTGAATTCCTCGGGATTGGCGGCGTTGAAGAGTCCGGGCAGTTTGTGGACCCAAGCAATTGGGTGAACTGGGAACAGCCGAAGTATGAGCTGGAGGCAACGGGGGTCAATGTTTTGCCCAACCCGTATTTTGTGAACATGGTGGCCAGTCCGCAAATCGTCCCATTTGCGGTCTACAACTCCGACGGCAGGACAGGCGCCGGTGCGGGGCCGGATACGGCGCTGGCGGCATATGGCAGCGGCGACACGACGGATGACGCGATATGGGATCTGCTCCCGGATATCATCATCGGAAACGATGACAATGATCCGGCCACAGCATCTTCCTATGCGACATCAGCGGCGGCGGCTGGCCTTGCAAACGGAGATCCATTATACAGCCCTACAAGCCTTGCCTATGGATTTGTTGACAATGCAGGCCTCATCAATACCATGTACAGCATTGCGGACGCTGCGGACACGATTGTAACGAACGAAGGAAAATCGTTGAGGTATTCAGGCACAGCATGGAGCATCGCGCAGGACTACGAGCGGTACATCCGCGGGACGCAGGGCTACATATTCAAGAGGATCACGAACGGCCTCGAGACGAGGAAGACCGTGGCGGTAATCACGGGCTATGACGGATCCACAGGTTTGTACACAATAGCCGCGCCCGGGCCGAACGGCACCGCCAGCACAAACCGTTACCTTGAAACGATTGAGAACGTTGCCACGAACTACAACCAGTCAGTCACGCCAATGACTATCGATAGTGCGGCGTTGAAGGGTGCAGTTGCTGCTGCCAGCACTTCGGGGGGGATAGATCTTGTCATCGTAGGCGGGCAGGGCCTTTCGCCCGACCAGGACACCATCACCGGCCAACTGTATTCCGACTGGGAGGGCACAACGTATCTGCAGAACAACCTCTATTACGTCTATGACGGATACGACAACAATTTCGAGACCGACGACGATCCCTCGACAGTTTCCCCCGATGCGCGGACGGCCGCCATGTATGGGGTAATCATGAACTCGGTTGAAAACGCCCAGAACATCGGGAGAATCCTCGGCTACCTGTATCCGAACAGCGTGGACCAGGCCGACTATCTTGCGTACTATTTCGACCTGTTTTACCACCTCAATTCGGCAAACCTGATTGCCGCGTTGGCGAACTCCCTTGAAAACTGTGTCCCGAATTGGGACAACAGGCTCGTGCCCGACATTACCTACAGCGCCGCAACGAGCGTGTCCGGCACGGCATATTTCCATTGGGATCCATCGGCATGGACGGCGGCGGGCGGCGGCCCGTACGACAAAGCGAACGTTGCCAGCCAAATCGCGGAGGGCGTGGACTATATCAAGAATCCGCCGAGTGGCGTGGCCATCCCTGCGGCGCTCGTGCCGACGGCGCATTTGCAGGGGGAATTGGGCGGTCCACCCACGCCGCCTCCGGCGGCCTCGAAAATCCTGCCGGTTGGCAGGATAGAGCAGGCAGAAACCAACTGGTGCTGGGCGGCAAGCGCGGAGATGATCGGGAAATATATCAAGCCGAACAGCGCGGTCGATCAAGAGGCTGTCGTGATGGACAGGGTGGCAACGATTACGGGGGGCATCCTTGGCCCGTGGGTCCAGTTTCTGTTCGCTATGATTGATGCCCCGCCTTACAATATAGCCGGCATCGCGCCGTGGGCCGCGAGAGGGATTGAACTCGTAAGCGACGACGAGG
>JAITMX010000105.1 GCA_031290775.1 Eubacteriales Family XIII. Incertae Sedis bacterium | reverse complement strand
TTTTCACGCCGCTTCAGCGGCAATGTGAAAACGGACAGCGGAGGTGTGCGAGGTACGACGGAGCTGAAGCTCCTGTACCTCTGCCAGCGAAGCGAACGAAGTGAGCGGAGGTAGGACTGTCAAGCTCCTGTACCACTGTCATTGCGAGCGAAGCGAAGCAATCCAGTGGTTCACGGATTGCCGCGGTCGCTACGCTCCCTCGCAATGACAGTCCCTGGCGGCGGGGGCGTGAACTGCAACTGTGCCACGCTCCGCTGCTTGCCGCCGCCGCAGGATGTGATGTATGATGTGATGTATGATGTATTGTATCTCGAAGGAAGCAAGTGAAATAAGTGGAAATCGTTGATGGAGGAGGCTTTATAAAAATGAAAGAATATTCAACACTGCTGTTTGAGCAAAAGGGCCGGATCGGCATCGTGAAGGTAAACCGCCCGGAGGCGCTGAACGCGCTGAACGCGACCGTCCTTGAGGAGCTTTTCGATATTTTCGGCGAAATTGACGCGGACGACTCGATCGGACTCGCGATCCTGACGGGCGAGGGGCGCTCCTTTGTCGCGGGAGCCGACATCGCGGCGATGAAGGGGATGAGCGCCCTCGAAGGGCGTGCCTTTATGATCAAGGGGCAGGCCACCATGCAAAGGATCGAGACGATCGGCAAGCCCGTCATCGCGGCGGTCAACGGCTTTGCGCTCGGCGGCGGCTGCGAGCTTGCGATGGCATGCGATTTTCGCTTTGCTTCGGAAAAGGCGAAGTTTGGGCAGCCCGAGGTGGGCCTCGGCATCATCCCCGGTTTTGGCGGCACGCAGCGCCTGCCGCGCCTCGTCGGCAAGGGCATGGCAAAGATGCTCATTTTCAGCGCGGAGATGATCGGCGCGGCGGAAGCAAAAGCCATCGGCCTCGTCGAAAAGGTCTTCCCGCCGGACGAGCTTTTGCCGGAAACCGAAAAGTTCGCGGAGCTCATTTTGTCAAAGGCGCCAATCGCGGTCAGTCTCGCAAAGGCAGCCATCAACAACGGCGTGAACGTCGATTTGCCGACAGGCGTCAATTTTGAAGCGGAAGCCTCGGTCGCGCCCTTCGGCTCGGAGGATCGTGAAGAGGGTATGGGCGCCTTCCTCGAGAAGCGCCCTGCGGAGTTTCAGAACAAGTAAGCCGCAACAAGCGGTAAACAGTCAAGCAGACTGAATATATTTATTGATATATACTGTATGTATAACATGATAGTTGATGGCTGGATCGCGAAGAAAATCGGGTTGGCGCAGGGCGGGCGGCTGGCGCGCGGGGCGCTTGAGGCGTGGCAGCTTGCGCGGTTGCGGGAGGTGTTGGCATACGCGATTGCGCACAGCCCGTTTTACCGGGAGAAACTGGCGCTTGGGCCCGGAGGCGCGGGGGCGGTGTCAATCGAATCGCTTGACGAGCTCGCGAGGCTGCCTTTTACGACGGCGCGGGAGCTTGCGGAAGAAGGGGCGCGCATGGTCTGCGTACCCGCTTCGGAGATCAGCCGCATCGTGACGCTGCAGGCGACGTCGGGCACGACAGGCGCGCCGAAACGCGTATGGTTCACCGAGGCCGATCAGGAGCTGATGATCGATTACATCCATCATGGCCTGCCGGTGATGACGAGGCCGGGCGATGTCTTTCTCGTCCTCATGCCCTGCGAACGGCCGGGTTCCGTCGGCGACCTCGTGGCGATCGGCGTCGAGCGCATCGGCTCAAAAGCCCTCCGTGTGGGGGCGATCCCACCGGACGGAAGCCGTGACGATGAAGTGCTGCGGCTTATGCGGCAAGGCGGCGTGACGACGGGGCTGGCGACGGCGGCGACGGCGGCGCGCCTCGCCGCAAAGAGCGCTGCGGATGCGGATATCCGGGCGCGGATGCGGACGATCCTGCTCTCGGCGCAGTACATCTCCGGCGAGGACAAGGCGGTGATCGAAAGCGCTTGGGGCTGCAAGGCCTTTGAGCATTACGGGATGACGGAAATGGGCCTCGGCGGCGCGATGGCTTGCGAAGCGCGCGCCGGCTACCATCCGCGCGAAGCGGATCTGCTCTTTGAAATCATCGACCCGCAAACGGGCGAGGTCTTGCCCGAAGGCGAATGCGGCGAGATCGTCTTCACGACGCTGACACGCCAAGCGATGCCGCTCATCCGTTACCGCACAGGCGATTTCAGCCGTTGGCTGCCCGAAGCCTGCCCCTGCGGCAGTGTGCTGAAACGCCTTGGCAAGGTCGGCGACCGCGCCGAGCGCAAGGCGTACTGAGAAATGGACGAAAGGCGCGGAGAACCGTCACCCTGTCCTTTCATCGCCGTTGTGGTCGCGGCGGGCTTGTCATCCCGCATGGGCGGCTTCAAACCTCTTGTGGATGTCGGTGGACAGCCCGCGCTGTTCCGGTTGCTCGACTCGATCAAGGCATCGGGAATCGATCGGATTTTCGTCGTGACAGGATACGAACGGGAACTGATTGAAGACGCAATCCTGTCATACCTCTCAGGCAGTGGATTGCTGAACCAAAAATACCGAACTCCCGGCAGCGGCCCCTATGATTTTTTGGCCCACGCGCCCGAGGCGCACGATGACGCAATCCGCATCGATGCCGTACACAATGCGGATTTTGAGAGCGGGATGTTCAGCTCGGTCAGGTCGGGGATTTGCCGCGTGGCTGATGTGCCGGGAACCGTGGCTTTGCTCTTTCCTGCCGATGTCCCGCTCGTGGCTGCCGAAACAATTGCCGGTTTGACCGGCGCTTGGGAAGTTTTGGGGCAAGGGGGCGGCTCGCGCGCCCGAAGACGGCCTTTTGCCGTGCCGGCCTGCGCGGGCAAGAACGGGCACCCCCTTCTCATCCCGCCGGAATATTACGCCGAAATCCTTGGGGGGGACGGCGCGGGCGGGCTCAAAGGCGTGCGCGGCAGATACGACGCGGATATGATAAGATACGAAACAAATGATATGGGCTGCGTCCTCGATATGGACACGCCCGAGGACTATCAAACGCTCTTGGAGTATTATGAACGAAAGTGTGACGAAAACGCCGATTGACCAAAACGCGAAAAAGCCGGGCACGCGTATCTTTCTCGTGCGGCACGGGCAGCCTGTGCAGCACAGCGGCAAGATCTTTCTCGGGCAGGCCGATGTGCCTCTTTCGGAGCGCGGCAAAGGCGAAGCCGCCGCTGCGGGCGATGAGCTCCTGCGGCTCGGCGCGCGGCCAAAGCGCGTCTACGCCAGCGACCTCGCGCGCGCGAAAGAGACGGCGGACATCATCGCACAACGCCTCGGCGGCATACCGGTCCTTCCGGGCAAGCTCCTGCGCGAAATGGCAATGGGCAGTTGGGACGGGGAGCTCATAGAGGAGATCAGGGAAAAATTTCCGGCTGAATACGCAAAACGCGGCGACGATCTGAAAAACTACCGCACCCCCGGCGGCGAAAACTTTTACGATCTGCGCGGGCGCGTTATACGCGAATTTCACCGTATCCTTTCCGAGGATTTTCGCGCTGCTGGCGGCGATCCCGGAGACCTTGTGATCGTCGCCCACCTCGGCGTCATTGACGTGCTGTCGGAGGAGATTCATGCCGATGGCGGGGAAGGCGGCGCGGGGCGAAATTGCGCAACCGGCTCCGTCACCATGTTGGAAACGCCGGAGTGGCTGATGTTATGAAAATAGACATCCTCACCTTGTTTCCGGAGATGTTCGGCGGCGTGCTTTCGGCGGGCGTGATCGGGCGGGCGGCCGAACGCGGCCTGCTCGATTTTCGCGTGTCCGATATCCGCGGCCATACGGAGGACAAACACCGCAAGGCGGATGACTACCCTTTTGGCGGCGGCGCGGGGCAGCTCCTGTCCGCACAGCCGATATTCTCCGCGCTGCGCAGCATCGGCATCGAGCCGCAGGGGAAAAGGGAGGACAAGGGTGACAAGGGTGACAAGGGTGACAAGGGGGACAAAGGGGACAAGGACAAAAAGGGGGACAAGGGGGACAAGGGGGACAAGGACAAAAGGGGTGCGGCAGACTGTGTGGAAAGCCCGTCATTGCGAGGAGCGCAGCGACGTGGCAATCCAAGAAGGCCCGGTTTGCAAGATGTCTTTATAGATTGCTTCGCTTCGCTCGCAAAGACAGCAGCGTTTTCACACAGTCTGACGGTTTCTTTTTCTCCCGCGCGGCTGATTTATCTGTCCCCGCGCGGCAGGCTGCTCGACCAAACGCTCGCCGAAGAGCTCGCGCACGAGAACGCGCTCGTCCTGCTCTGCGGGCATTACGAGGGCGTCGACCAACGCGTTTTAGACGCCTTTGGCTTTGAGGAGGTTTCCATCGGGGACTACATCCTCACGGGCGGCGAGCTTCCGTCAATGGTTTTGATTGACACCGTTTGCCGGCTCATCCCCGGCGTCCTCGGCTCGGAGGCGTCGCACGCGGAAGAGTCCGTTTACTCGGGCTTGCTCGAATACCCGCAGTACACGCGGCCCACTTCCTATGAGGGGATGGACGTCCCGGCAGTGCTCGTCTCCGGCGACCACCTGAAAATCGCCTTGTGGAATTTTGGGCAATCGCTCGCGCTCACGGCAAAGCGGCGGCCCGACTTGCTGCGCAAATGGCTCGAAACGCATTTCGGCGGCCTCGATAAAAAACGAAAGCAAATCGCGGCGCCCTATGTTGACGGGCAGGAAGCCGCCCCCCTGCCCACGGAAGAAGGGGGCAGGGAAAAGAAATGACCGCAGGTTTTCAAAACATCTTGATTGTCGGCATCGGGCTCATCGGCGGCTCGCTGGCGGGGGCGCTGAAAAAACTTGACCCGGCGCTGCGGGTTTACGGCGCCGGCTCAAGCGAGGAGACGCTCAGGATCGCGCGGGAGGCCGGGCTCATCGAGCAGGAAAATCCACCCGCATACAAAGATATTGATCTGGTGGTTTTGGCATCGCCGATCAACAGCTTTGAGAGCTGGTTCAAGACGCTCGCCGAAAACGGCTACGAGGGCGTCGTCACGGATACGGCGAGCGCCAAGCTGCCCGTCGTCCGCGCCGCGGCAAAGACCTTGAAAAACCCGGGCTGCTTCATTCCCGGCCACCCGATGGCGGGCCGCGAAAAAAGCGGCGTGCTTGCCGCGAAGGACGATCTTTTCGAGGGTGCCTATTGGCTCCTGACGCCGGGCGAGGCGGCGGACATGCACGTTTACAGGCGGCTCCATACGCTGCTCACGGCCATCGGCGCGCGCGTGCTTTCCGTAGACGCCGCCGAGCACGACAAGCTCGTCGCGGTCATTTCCCACGTGCCGCACGTCGCGGCGTCCTCCTTGGTCATGCTCGCGGCGGCGCATTCGGGCGCAAACGGCGAATTGTTCCGCCTCGCGGCGGGCGGGTTCAAGGACACGACGCGCGTGGCGGCGGGGGACCCCGCGCTGTGGACGGGCATATTGTGCAGCAACGCCGATATGATCGCGGCAGAGCTGAAGGAATACGCGGACATCATCAGCCGTTTTGCAGGCAGGATAGGCGAACGGGACGGCGCGGAGGTAGAGCGGATGCTCGCGGGCGCCGCCGCCGCCCGCAAATCCATCCCCGCCAAGTGGGTGCCCGAGACCGGCGCGCTCATCGAAATCACCGTCCTCATGGACAACCGCCCCGGCGTGATCGCGGCAATCACGGAAGCCGCCGGCCGCAGCGGCTGCAACATCCAGGCGATCGACATCGAGCACCAGACCGAGCGCCGCGCCGCGCTTCGCCTGATCCTGACCGACGAGGGCGATGTGGCGGGCCTGATGGCGGCGCTCGAAGCGCTCGGCTTTGAGGCGCAGTCCGAGCGCCGGACGGACTGATTCCCCGTCATATGCCGTATGCTTGCCGTATGCGCCTGTTCTTGCAGAAGAAATAGTTTTTGCAAACTGGCGTTTGTATGCTATACTTTGACTACGCTTTGCGATAGCGTTGCACTGTACGATGATAGAGGGTAAACATATTGGATTATTCATTACAAGGCGAGAAGCATAAGATTAGTTTTGAAAACGCGCTTTTCTTTTCAAACTGTGACGCAATATATGCGTATTGTGATTGGAAAAGCCCAACTGTCGTTATTTCAGATGGCCCTTATGGAATAAATGGATACAGGGGGGATTTATTATCCAATTCTGGGCTGGCCGAATGGTATGAACCGCATATTCAGGCATGGTCAAAATGTTCAACCCCAATTACCACGTTATGGTTTTGGAATACAGAATTGGGTTGGGCAACAGTCCATCCAATGATTGAGAAATATGGGTGGGAATTTAAGGCATGCCATACATGGGACAAGGGCATGAGCCATGTCGCAGGGAATACGAATACGAAAACGATTCGGAGATTGCCGGTAGTTACTGAGGTTTGCGTACAGTACACAAAAAAGCCTATTTTTGATGTTGGCGGAAATCCCACTTCGATGAAGAACTGGTTGCGACACGAATGGGAGCGGACAGGCTTGCCATTTTCAAAAACAAATGAAGCGTGCGGCGTGAAAAACGCCGCGACAAGAAAATATTTTACAAAATGCCATTTATGGTATATGCCCCCTGCTGACGCTTTCGTGCGAATCGCCGAATTTGCGAACGCCTACGGGGACCCGATGGGGAAACCATATTTTTCAATCAATGGCAAGGACTCGCCAACATCGGCAGAATGGGAAAAAATGCGCGCAAAATTCAAGTGCCCTATTGGTATTACGAATGTGTGGAGCATATCCCAACTACGAAACGAAGAACGCTTGAAAGACAACTTAAAGGCAATTCATCTCAATCAGAAGCCGCTTGAATTAATTAGCAGAATAATTGATATGTCATCAGATTATAATGATGTGGTTTGGGATCCGTTCGGAGGGCTATTCACTTCTGCGATAGCCGCTTGGGATTTGCAACGCATATGTTATTCGGCAGAACTAAACCCCGATGTTTATCAAGTTGCATTGCAGAGAGTCAAGAACGTGTTAAAGCAAGGACGACAATGCACTCTCGATGATGTTATCTGATTTAGAGGACAGTGCGGCGCTCCACTGGCTAATAGTCTTTCCATGAAATTGCCTGGAAAGAACGCCCGTTTTGAACTTCTCAATTCCTTGATGCTCAATTCTGTCGATTTTCGCATAATTTGTATCTAAGCGATATGTAAATTGGCCTAATAAAGATTTCAATTTATCCTGATACTCTTTAGCCGCGCTATATAATTTCGCATCCGCGCCCCAATTCCCTACTATTTGCCGAGCTTCTTCAATATCACTTTTATCAACCTGAAACTTGTATCCGTTGGTATTGGTTTGCTGTAAATTGCTTGTTCGCGCACTCGTATCTTCCGGCTCAAACACAATATAATCCGGCGGATTATGATAATGGTTGTCTCTTGCTGCGGCTACGCTCTTGCCGCTGACAAGCAGTACATCTATTATTTGCGGCTTGCCCCATATTACATATTCAGGAAGCCATGCGATTAACGCGACATCAATATTGTTTTTGCCAAACATTGTTACGCTGTCCTTAAACCGTGCGGTAATTTCTGTCGCAAAGGGAAACCATGCTTTGATTTCAATTCCGGGATTTGGAATTATGGAATCGCTTTCAAACAACGCGTCAGGAAAACCAGGGTCCTGTCGTATCCATTTCCCATATCCGCCCCAATCATATGTGTTCAATAAATCCACAGTGGCAAATTCTATCATATTTCCAATAAGAGGGGACAATTTTGATATGACCTTGCTTAACTGCTTTGCGTAATCCAAACTATAGGGTTTCGTGATATTAACGACATCGATCGGCCGGCCTTCTAACGCAAAAAGTTCAGACATTGCTATTTCAAGAATTTTGTAAATTTCCATCCCAACTCCAACATCAATATTTCAATTTGTCGCAATTATATCATAGAAACATTATTCACTGTGAAGTTTTGAAGGCAAAGGGTGCTTGACAGTAACAATTCAGACACTTTCCTTAGGGTCTGAACTGTTACGCTTGACATCGAGCACCAGTCCGAACGCCGGACGGACTGATTCCCCCTTTTGCCTTCTCTATTTTCCAAAATAAACCACCCCAGGCTCGATTGGCGTGCCCGACGCGCGGAGCAGTTCCTCCACCGTCACCAATTGATAGCCCTGCCCCACCAGCTCAGGGATGGCCCGCGCCACCGCGTTTGCCGTGGATTCATAGCTATCGTGGCACAGAATGATGCAGCCGTCGCGCGCGTCCTCCATAATGTGGGCGTATACGGCGTCCGCGTCGCGGGATTCCCAGTCGCGCGTATCCACGGACCAGTTGACGAGCGACAGCCCGAGGTCTTTTGAAACAGCCTTCAGTGTGTCGTTCACCGCGCCGTAAGGCGGCCGGTACATGACGGGGGAAACGCCCGTGGCATCATTGATCACACGGTTGGTTTCGTTCAGTTCGCTGGCAATCTCGTCGTTTGACAGCTTTGTGAGCTGTTTGTGGTCCCATGAATGCCCCATAATTTGCGAGCCTTGCGCGGCAATCTGCCTTGCGGTATCGCCAAAACCCTCAACGCGGTTGCCGACGACGCAGAATGTCGCGTTGACGCCATACGCTGCCAGCACATCGAGGATTTGCGGTGTGTATTTGCTCGGCCCGTCGTCAAACGTCAGCGCGAGCATCGGTTTGGACGGGTCGATGCTTCCTGACACGCCCGCAGCCGGTGGGTCTGCGCCGCCGGCCCCTCCCGCATCTGCCGGCGCGTCCTGCCCGGAAAGCTCCGCGGGCCGGTCCAAAATATATGCCGCCCCCAGCGTTTCGCGGGAAATGCTGAACTCCTGCGGCCCCAAATAGGCAGCCAGCGCGATGCCGCGGGGAATCAGCACTTCGATCCCCCCATGATTCAAGACGATGTGCTCTATCCATGACGCGTCCGCGGCGCTGACGTCCGCGTCCGGGTATTTTTCAAGGATCATTCCCTTCAGGATATCCAGCACGTCGCCTCTCTTCCCCTCGTCGATGATGTCCGCGTTATCGAGCAATTTTTTTTGCTTCAAGTCAATATTGAACGTTTTGTAAAAATCCACAGGATGCGCCATGCCCGAATTGCCCGAGAACCCGCTCTCCGCAATGCCAGCGTAAGCGTCTTCGGCGAGATAGCTGTTGTACTGGACGTTGATCTCGCATTCGGCGCCCCCGTCGCCCTTGCGAAGCGCGTCAAGCTCAAACCGCGCGCCGTTGTAAAGGGATTCCGCCCACCCGCGAATCTCCTCGTCGATCCCCGGCTCCCCGGTTTTCGGGAACAGCAGATAGCTGTAAAGCGAAGCCCCGTTGTCAAAAATGCCGTCCTGCTCCCCGTATTCATAGACCGCATCCTTCAGCTCAAACACAGGCGCCGCGCTATCGCCGCCGCCCTCCCCTGCCCCAGAGCCCTCGCCGGGCCCGCCCTCGCCGGGCCCACCGTTTCCGGAGCAAGCCGACAGGGCAAACACCGCCGCCAAAAGCAATACAAACAATTTCCTCATTTTCCTGTCCCCCTTGAACCATCCTTTCATAGCCCACAGCGCATTGCCCATACGCGAACCCGCACCGGGCAAACCCCGGCAGCGCTTTCGGTTCGCCAGCACCGCGCCACGAGCGGCCCCGCGCAAAAATCATACCCCGATACCGGAAGCCAAGTCAAGACAAGACAGAACCATTCGAAACCACTGAAAAATCCGTCATTACAGTTCACACCCTAACCGTCAGACGTAGAGTGCAACGGTAGACGACCACGCGCTAAAGCGCTGTCGTCCTCGAATGGGACGTTCCAGCGGTCGCAAGCGACCGGGATACGTCCGCAACGGTAGACGACCAGCCGTAGCTTGCCTTTTTTC
>JAITMX010000090.1 GCA_031290775.1 Eubacteriales Family XIII. Incertae Sedis bacterium | reverse complement strand
GCGGCATACGAAGCGGAACAGTTCATACAGACGCTGTATATCCGCAAGATCGACCGGGCAGCCGGCATACGCCCTGTCTGGGGCGTCATCGGCACGCAAGAGGCGATCGACACGCGCAGGATGTAAGGCGCAAAATCGGGTCGGTGGTACAGGGCACAAAGATGATATGCGCATAGAAGGCGCAAGATGGAAGGAGGACAGTCCAAAATGAAGAAATACAACATCACAGTCAATGGCAATACGTACGAAGTGGAGGTCGACGAGGTCGGAGGCGCGCCCGCAGCGGCATCCGCGCCAGCCGCAAAACCCGCAGCCCCGGCCCCGGCCGCGGCCCCGCCCGCAGCGCCCGCCCCCGCAGCCTCGGCTCCCGCGGCATCCCCCTCGGCAGGCGCGGCAGTCGCCACATCGCCGATGCCCGGCACGATTCTCGATGTGCTGAAAAAGCCCGGCGACGCGGTTGCGGAAGACGAGGTCGTGCTCATCCTCGAAGCCATGAAAATGGAAAACGAAATCGTTTCCCCGCAGGCGGGCACGATAGACGCGATTGCGGTGGCAAAAGGCGCCCCGGTCAACGCGGGAGACGTTCTTTTCTCCGTGAAATAGGCGAGGCGGCCTTTCGATGCTCCTTGCCTTTGACGTAGGCAACACGAACATTGTGCTCGGCGTCTTTCGGGACGGCGAGCTTGTCCAAAACTGGCGCATGGAAACGATGCGCTACCGCAGCGCCGACGAGTACGGCATGGTCGTCAACCAGCTTTTTGAATTTGAGGGGCTGAAGCTTTCGGATGTCAAAAACGTCATCATCTCGACCGTTGTGCCTTCCGTGCTGTACACGCTGCAGCATATGACGCAAAAATACGTCGGCACGCGCGCAATGGTCATCGGGCCGGGAATCAAAACGGGGCTCAAAATTATTTATGACGATCCGACCCAAGTCGGCGCGGACCGTATCGTGAACGCGGTCGCCGCCTTGTCCAAATACGGCGGGCCGCTCGTCGTGGTCGACTTTGGGACCGCAACGACGTTTTGCGCTTGCACGAAAGACTGGCGCTACGTAGGCGGCGCCATTGCGCCGGGGCTCAAGATCTCATCGGACGCCCTCTTTGAAAAGACGGCAAAACTGCCGCGCATAGAGCTCGACGAGCCGACGTCCGTGATTTGCAAAAACACGATCGAGAGTATGCAGTCGGGGCTCATCTTTGGGCATCGCGGCATGGTCGAGCACCTCACGTCCCGCATCAAGGAAGAGCTGGCCGCAATCAGCGGCGCGGGCGACAGCCCCGTGCGCGTCATCGCGACGGGCGGCATGGCGTCTCTCATGGAGACCGGCACGACGTGCATCGACACGGTGGACCGGATGCTGACCCTCGAAGGCCTTGCCTATATCTACGAAAAGAACAAAAAGAACAAGGCGGCGCAGGCCGCGCCGGTAGCTCCGGATTGGAAGGAAATTTGAAACTGCTGCTCGCGCCGCTCGCGGGAATCACGGACAAGAGTTTCAGGAGGCTGTGCCACGAATGCGGCGCGGCCTTGGCCTATACGGAGATGGCCAGCGCGAAAGCGCTTTGGTACGGGGACAAAAACACGGCAAAGCTGCTGGAAACCTGCCCCGAGGAAGGGCCGGTCGCGTTTCAGCTCTTTGGGTCGGAACCGGATGTAATGGCCGCCGCCGCGGAGGCATTGGACGGCCGCGAAAACATATTGATAGATATCAATATGGGCTGCCCCGTCCCAAAGGTCGTGAACAACGGGGACGGTTCGGCGCTGCTTCGCGATCCGGACAAGGCGGGCCGCATCGTCGAGGCGATGCGCGCAAAAACAAGAAAGCCCATCACGGCAAAGATCCGCGCGGGCTGGGACGCGGCGAGCGTGAACGCCGTGGAAGTCGCGCGGACGCTCGAGGCCGCCGGCGCGGACGCGGTCTGCGTGCATGCCCGCACGCGGGAGCAGTTTTACAGCGGCAAAGCGGACTGGGATTTGATCGCGCGCGTGAAAGGGGCCGTGAAGATTCCCGTCATCGGAAACGGCGACGCCCTGGCTGCGGCGGACGCGATGCGGATGGCGGGGCAAACGGGCTGCGATGCCGTGATGGTCGCGCGCGGCGCCCTCGGCAACCCGTGGATTTTTGCGGAAGCGATGGACCCGGAGAGCTTTTCGCCGCCGTCGCTCGCGGAAAAAGCGGCGATGTTTCTCCGGCACGCGCGGCTGACGGCAGAGGACAAAGGCGGGCATACGGCTGTGCTCGAGATGCGGAAGCACGCTGGCTGGTATTTCAAAGGCGTCCCCGGCGCGGCGCGGCTGCGCGGGCGCGTAAACACGCTCACAACGATCGCCGCCTTGGCGGCGGAGGTCGAGGGCTTTGCCGCAGTTCACGCACCCGCCGTCATTGCGAGCGAAGCGAAGCAATCCAGCGGATAATGGATTGCTTCGGTTGCAGTTTACGCACCCGCCGTCATTGCGAGCGAAGCGAAGCAATCCAGTGGATAATGGATTGCTTCGGTTGCAGTTCACACACCCGCCGTCATCGCGAGCGAAGCGAAGCAATCCAGTGGATAATGGATTGCTTCGGTTGCAGTTTACACACCCGCCGTCATTGCGAGCGAAGCGAAGCAATCCAGCGGATAATGGATTGCTTCGGT
>JAITMX010000054.1 GCA_031290775.1 Eubacteriales Family XIII. Incertae Sedis bacterium | reverse complement strand
AAGCGGTTTCAGAAGAATTGGGCCTGCGGCCCTTTCTTGAAATGGGGATGCGGCTTGGGGAAGGCTCGGGCTGCGCGCTGGCGTTCCCGGTCGTCCACGCGGCCTGCGCGATGATGAATGAGATGGGGACATTTGCGGACATCTCGTTTGACGATTCCGTGCTCGTCGACATTCGTGAAACGGAGGATGCGTGATGTCGGATATTTGGCTCATCACGGGCGGGGGCCGCAGCGGAAAGAGCGCCTACGCGGAAGCGCTGGCGACCGAAAAGGGCGCGGCGACCGATGTGGCCGAAACGAGCATGGCGGCTGCCATAGGGCCGGGTATCCGCGCCGAAAACACCAAGGGATCCAAGGCCGCCAACTCTGAGATACCTATGGATATGATTGGCCCGGGTATCCGCGCCGCAAGCGCCAAGGGATCCATCGGCGCCGCTGGCGGGGGCAAGGCCGGGAGCGCAACTGTTTGTCATGCTGGCGTCCTTTATATCGCGACGGCGGCCTGCGTCGGGGATGAAATGCGGGAGCGTGTCGCGCGGCACCGCGCGGACCGGCCAAAGGACTGGATCACGTGGGAACGCTGTCGCGGGCTGGCGGATATTGGAACGGATTTCGACGCGAGCGCTTTCGGCACGATTCTGCTCGACTGCGTCGGCAATCTCCTCATGGGGATTTTGTTTGAGGAAATTCCGGACGAGGAGGATTTTCAGTCGGACGCGTTCGCGCGTGTCGAGCAGCTGTCGGTCTCGGAGATTGACACGCTTTGCGCCTACGCGCGGAAACATGAAAAACGTCTCATTTTTGTCACGAACGAAATAGGAATGGGCATCATACCTGCCACGCGCTACAGCCGTTATTACCGCGACGCGATCGGCCGAATCAACAAGCATGCGGCGGCGGCGGCCGACAGGGCCGTGCTCATGGTCTCGGGCATTCCGCTGGTGTTGAAATGAGGGATGTGTTGCTGGCAAGGCCGTGCTCATGGCCTCGGGCATTCGATGGCGTTGGGACACAGGGCCGGCCATGAAATCATTTTTGTTGATGGTCGGGTTTTTTACGCGGCTGCCCGTGCCGCGGATTGAATTCACGGAGGAACGTTACCGCAAGGCGGTGAAACTTCTGCCGCTTGTCGGCCTCGCGCTCGGCGCGATACTCGTCCTCGTTTCCGCGATCGGATTCGTGGCGCCGCCGCTGGTTCGCGGCGCGGTGTTGACCTGCGCCTACATCTTCCTTTCGGGCGGGCTGCATTTCGACGGCCTCGCCGACACCTGCGACGGCGTTTTCAGCGGCCGTTCCCGCGAACAGTCCCTCGAAATCATGAAGGACAGCCGCATCGGCGTCTTTGGGACGCTTGGGATTTTCATGGCCGGTTTGTCGTACTTTGCGCTGTTCACGGCGGCGCCCGTCCCCGCGCTGCTCGTCTTCCCTGTCTGCGGCCGCGCCTGCTGTCTGCTTTCCGCGTCGCTCGCGCCCTACGCGCGCGCGGACGGCATGGGCAAGACGACCGGCTTGGCGGGCGGGCCCGCAGCGATCGCTTCGGCTGCCGTCTCGCTCGTCTGCGCCTCCTTTCTGACGATCCCGCTCCTGTTGCTTGTCGCCCTCTTTACAGCTGCGTCGGGCGTGCCTGCTGTGTCTGCCGTGCCCGCAATGTCTGCTGTGCTTCCGGAGAACTTCTTTGTTGCGGCTGCGCTTTGCTCCCTCATCGCGGCGGCGGCTTCGGTGCTTGTGACGGTCTTTATGACCGCGCGCCTCAAAGCAAAACTCGGCGGCGTCACAGGCGATACTTTCGGAGCGGTCATCGAAGTGGCGTCTATCATGTATCTGTTCGCATCCGGCATCGTTTGTCAGGTTTTGGCATTATGAAACCCTTTCCCGGAGGCCTGGTGAAGTCCAAACTCATCGCGCTCGACATCGACGGGACCATCCTCGACAGGCCGGCGGGCATCCCCATGCCGGAAGCGGTGCGCGCCGCGGTGGCGGAGGCCCGCAAGTCCGGCGCGCGCGTTTGCCTCTGCTCGTCACGCCCTTGCTACATGATGGAGGACGCTGTGCCTTTGCTCGGCGAAATTGACGCGGTCATCGGCTGTGGCGGCGCCGTGATCGTCGCCTGTGGCGATGTCGGCGCGGCGTCTGATTTCTCCGGCGATGCCAGCGCGGCGCCGGATTTCTCCGGAGGCGGCAGAGTTGCCGCCTCCGGCGCGCGGGCGCCTTTCCACGCGGACGCCCTTCCCACGCCCCTGCTGTCCGCTTGCCTTGAGACGGCGAAAAGGCTGGGCGCCTTCGTGACCTACGCGGCCTCAGGCAGGGTGCTCGTGCGGCGAAAAGGCTCCGCTGGGGATCTGAAGGAGGCAACGGGAGAGCCAGTGCTCGTTGTCATGGATGAACCGGAACTTTTGAAGGCGTTTGCGGATGAGCCCTTTTTCTGCGCGTACCTCTTTACGGAACCCGGCACGCCCGCCGGAGCCGTGCTTGCTGAACCTTCGCTTGCTTCGGCGAGCATCCTGCGCTCAAGCGAAAACTGTTTCATTGTCACAAACAAGGGGACGGACAAAGGGTCCGCCGTGCTGCGGCTCGCGGAGTGTTTCGGCATCCCCGCGGCCGCGATCCTCGCGGTCGGGAACGACGCGAACGACGTGCCAATGCTCAACGCCGCCGGCGTCGCCGTCGCCGTGAAAAACGCAAGCCCCGAGGCGCTCGCCGCCGCGGACTATGTCGTGGGGGACGTGGCGTGCGCCGGCGCGGCCGAAGCAATCCGCCGCTTCGCGCTCTGAGCCGGGCTTCAAGTCCGCAAAGGCAAAAACCGAAAACTGATTCAATATGGGGTTATGGAGCACCACGTGCCACAGCCACAGAAAATTTACTAGAAAAATTTCTGTGGCACGGCAAAAAAGGATATGGTACAATATCTTCATGCAACGAAACCTACGGGCATGCGGAATTAGCTCAGCTGGTTCAGAGCACATGGGTCACAACCATGGGGTCGGGGGTTCGAATCCCTCATTCCGCACCACAACTCAACACCGAAATGGATACAACTCCTTGCCCTTGCGAAAGCGAGGGCTTTGGTGTGTTTAGGGGGCGTCCCGAGCATGCCGGAAAAAAGACAAATGAAATGCGCAGATTATTTTCCGGCAGCTCCTAAGCGAACGGATATAAAGATTCGCCCGTGGCAAGCCAGCGATGCCGCAGATTTAACGGCGGCTATCAATAACAAGAAAGTGCTGGACAATCTCCGTGATGGGATCCCGTTCCCCTACACCGAAAAGG
>JAITMX010000186.1 GCA_031290775.1 Eubacteriales Family XIII. Incertae Sedis bacterium | reverse complement strand
GGCAACCCAAAAGGACCGTCCCCGCGGGCTCCCGCCCCGCCTTGCGCCCCTTGCGTTATGAGCCGGGTCACCACCTCCGGCATTTGCCCGTACCCATCCACGCCGAGGATGGCATCGGCTTCCGGCAATTCCTCCGCCAAAGCCTCGGGATAACGCTGTGTCAAGCAGCCCGTTACGATGAGACGTTTGCCTTCTTCTTTGTATGGTACATAGTCGAAAATCGTTTCGATGGATTCGCGCTTTGCGTCCTCGATGAAGCCGCAAGTATTCACGACAATGACATCAGCCGAATCCGGGTCAAAGACGATCTCGTGCCCCGCCGCCGCAAGCGTACCCGCCATGCGCTCAGAGTCCTCCTGATTTTTTGGGCAGCCGACAGTTTTGATAAAGATCTTGCCCATCGCCTCATCTGCCAAATTATTCACGCTTCGTCCCGGCCATCCCGGACACCCATCCCGTTTTGGCTGTCAAAATCATCGAGGTCGGCGAGGTCGTCAAAAGTCACGGGCCTCTCCCCGTCAAAATTATCCGGGGCGCCGCAATCGTCTTCATATCCGCCGCCGTCCCCTGCATAGCCCGCGCCATCGCCTTGACCTCTCGCGGCAAGAAAGCCCGCGAGCTGCGCCTCGCCCATAATGAGGCGGCGCGGTTTGTTCGTGCCGTCCGAGGCCGCGACGATGCCGCGCTCTTCCATCATGTCCACGAGCCTCGCGGCACGGTTGTAGCCGACGCGGAAACGGCGCTGTATCATCGACACCGAAGCCTGCTTTGCCTGCGCGACCATCTCGACGGCATCCATGAACAGGTCGTCCTCGTCGTCGGTCATGCTGCCGGCCACCGCCGCGTCCACCTGCGACATGACCTCGGTACTGTAATCGGGGTCCATTTGTTTTTTTACATAATTGACGACCTTGACGACTTCGTTTTCCTCGACGAAAGCGCCTTGGACGCGCATCGGCTCGCGCGTGCCGACCGGCGAAAACAGCATGTCGCCCTTGCCGTGCAGGCGTTCCGCGCCAGGATTGTCGAGAATGACGCGCGACGCGGAGTTTGACGAGACCGCAAAAGCGACGCGCGACGGGATGTTGGCCTTGATCACGCTCGTCAGTATGGAGGCAAGCGGCTGCTGCGTCGCGACGATGAGGTGCATGCCCGCCGCCCGCGCCATCGCGGCGAGGCGCGAGATCGATTCCTGCACCTTGGCCGAAGCGACCATCATCAGGTCGGAAAGCTCGTCGATGACGATGACAATTTGCGGCAGCACCTCCTCACGCTGCCCTTCCTTGCGCATCTTTTCGTTGAAGCCCTCAAGATTGCGGACATTGTTTTCCGCAAATTTTTTGTAACGGTCGTTCATGATCGTGACCGCGTAGGACAGCGCCATCGCCGCGCGCTCGGGGTCGGTGACGACAGGCAGGAGCAGGTGCGGCAGATCATTGTAACTCTTCAGCTCGACGACCTTGGGGTCTACGAGGATGAGCTTGACCTCGCTCGGCTTTGCGCGGTAAAGGATGGACAGCAGGATGCTGTTGATGCAGACGCTCTTGCCGGATCCCGTCGTACCCGCGATGAGCAGATGGGGCATCTCTTTCAGGTCTACGACGATGCGTTTGCCGGAGATATTTTTCCCGAGCGCAAAGCAGATGCTGCCGGGCGCCTCGCGGAACTCATCGCTGTCGATCATATCGCGCAGCGAAACGATGCTTGTATTGGAATTGTACGCTTCGATGCCGACGACGGACTGGCCGGGCATGGGTACGACGCGCACGCTCTTGACTTCGAGTTTGAGCGCGAGATCCGGCTCGAGGCTGCGGATGCTCTGTATCTTGACGCCGACATCGGGTTCGACCTCGTAGCGTGTGACGGTCGGGCCGACGGTGACTTTTGCGACACGCGCTTCGACGCGGAAATCGCGGAGCGCTTGCTCGAGCCGTGCGGCGTTGGCCTTGAGATCTGCGGGGCTTTCGGTTTTGGCCTTATTCCTGCCTCGCAAAAGCAGCTCGACCGGCGGCAATTTGTAATCGCTGTCGTCCCGCTCCGATCCGTAGTGCATCGTTCCCGCAGGCTTTTTGCCGAGGGCGGCTTCGGATGGCGCCACCGTGCTGCTTTGCGCGGGACGGCGCGTTGCGGGGGATGTGGGCAAAACGGACGCATCAGGCGGGGGCTGCGGCCTTTCGTCCGGCCGGAACGGCAAGGTCGTATCCTCGATCTCGAGGCCACGCCCTTTGCTGTGGTCGCCGTAGGTCTCGTCGTTTTTCACGGCATCAAGGATGTTTTGCTGTTTGTTTGCTTCACTTGCGCCTTCGGGTGCGCCCGCGCTTCCGCCGCCGAGGAAAGACGGCATGCGGAACAAGCCCGTGCCGCCGTCGCGCGCGCGAGCGATCCCGTCCGCCGCCGCGTCCCTCAAATCGCCGTCTTCATATTCTTCCGCAAGCAGCGCCCTGCGCTCTTCGATCCTCTTTTGCCTTTCGTCGCGCCGGGACAGGCTCTTTTCGCGCACAACGCCCGCCGCTTTCGATATCGGCATATTGGCCAGCAAAATAACCGAGATGGCAGTGAGCGCGATACAGAGGATATACAGCCCCGGCTTGCCGATCAGGGAAACGAGCCCTTTGGCGATATAGGCGCCGAGCACACCGCCGCCGTCCCCTGCGGCGCTGAGCGAAAAAACGCCGGAAATGCCGGGATTGCCCGCAATCGCCGCCTCGCCGTCCGCGACTTCGATATAGCGGCCCGCAAGCATGATGCAAAAGAGAATAAAAATCGCGAGCGTCAGCACGACGGGCCGCACGCTCGCGCCCCGCACAAGCCCGACGATGAGCAACACGCCGTACGCGATGAGAAAAAACGGCAGCGCGCCGGCCATCGGGCCGAATATGCCCGAAAGCCCTTTGTCCAAGGCCGCGCCGAGCTTGCCGGACGCCTCCGCGAACAACGCAAAAATCAGAAAGGCGCCGACCGCGATGAGGACGATGGCGGCAATCTCAAGCCGGATGCGCGCGCGTTCCTCGGCAGCGGCCTTTCCGCGCGCGGCGGCGCTGACGCCCTTTTTCGCGCCCGACGAACTGCGCTTCCGCGTACCTGCCCTCCCGCTCGTTTTCTTTTTCTGCGCCACGCCCCGCCCCTCACGATCCCAACAGCAAGCCCATTGCATTCAAAACCTTGCCATGATAACATTTATACAGATAAGGATATTATACTATGCAAACACGCGCCCAAATTCTTACATCTCTATGACATTTGGTATTCATGTCTCCGAAAAATGGTGTATACTGATTGAAAAATTCACTGTATACGGAGGAAAAGAATGAAACCGGATCTAAAGGGCAGAAAACCAATTATTGCAATCGTGGGGGCGACGGGGCTCGTCGGCGGGACCTTCCTGAAAGTGCTCGAAGAAAAAAACTTCCCGATTGAAAGGGCGTACCTTTTTGCGTCCGCAAAGTCGGCGGGCAAAACGGTCCCGTTCTTTGGAAAAGAACACCTCGTCGAAGAGCTCACGGAAACGGCTTTTGACGGCAAGAATATAGACATCGCGCTTTTCAGCGCGGGCGGCGCCGCGAGCGAAAAGTTTGCGCCGGTTGCGGCGGCGGCAGGCGCGCTCGTCATCGACAACTCGAGCCAGTGGCGCATGGACCCGGATGTCCCGCTCGTCGTGCCCGAGGTCAATCCCGAGGACGCGGGAGGCGCAGCCAAGGGCATCATCGCCAACCCCAATTGCTCAACCATCCAGGCCATGGTGCCGCTAAAACCGCTGTATGACAAATACGGCATCAAGCGCATCGTTTACTCGACCTATCAGGCCGTGGCCGGCTCGGGCGTCAAGGGCATCCGCGACCTCGAGGAAGGCGTGAAGGGCAATGATATCCGCGTCGCTTACCCGCATCCCATCTGGGGCAATTGCCTGCCCCACATCGACTCTTTCCTCGAAAACGGCTATACAAAAGAAGAGATGAAGATGGTCAACGAAACGCGCAAGATTCTGCACAACGACAGGATCGGCGTCACCGCGACCACCGTGCGCGTGCCCGTTCATACGGCGCACAGCGAGTCTGTCAACGTCGAGTTTGAAAAACCTTTCGGCAGCGTCTCTGAGATCAAAGCGCTGCTCGCGGCGGCGCCGGGAATCATTCTGAGGGACGACCCCGCGAACAACGCCTATCCGCTCGCGCGCGAGGCGGTGGGCACGGACGAGGTTTATGTCGGGCGAGTCCGGCGCGATTTCTCCGTAGAAAGCGGCATCAACTTTTGGTGCGTCGCGGACAACGTGCGCAAAGGCGCGGCGAGCAACGCGATCCAAATCGCGGAGCTCTTCTTGGACAAATAGGGGGCGATATGCCAAAAATAATTATCAGCGGATATGGCGGCAGAATGGGACGCGCCCTGCGCGCTTTGATCGCGGGAAGCCCGGACTTTGCCGATTTTGAAATCGTGGCAGGCTTTGACCAAACGGACGGGGATTCAGACGGCATGCCTATTTTCGCGGCGCCCGACACCAAGGCGGAAGCCGTCCCGCGCGCGGACGTTGTCATCGACTTCACAAACTACACTTTCGTGCCGAAGGTATTGCGCTACTGCGCCCTCGCAAAGACGCCGGCCGTCATCGCGACCACCGCGCTCGGCGAGCGGGAGCTTGCGCTCCTGCGGGAAACGGCAGGGGCCACGGCTGTATTCCACAGCGCCAATATGTCGCTCGGCGTCAATCTCACGGCAAAAATGGCGCAGCTTGCCGCGCCCGCCCTCGAAGCCGGTTTCAATATTGAAATCGTCGAAGCGCACCACAACCAAAAGAAAGACGCGCCATCCGGCACGGCCATCATGCTCGCGGAAGCGATCAACGGCAGCCTGAAAGAGCGCAAGGAGCTGATTTTTGGCAGGCACGGCAAAGACGAAATGCCGGAGCTTTCCCAGATCGGCATCCACGCCGTACGCGGCGGCACGCTGCCCGGCCGCCACACGGTCATGTTCGCCGGCGAGGACGAGCTGATCGAGATCACGCATACGGCGTACAGCAACAAGATTTTTGCGGCCGGTGCGCTCAAAGCGGCGGCCTTTGCCATCGGCAAGCCGCCCGGCCTGTACGATATGGACGATCTTCTCAGAAACCAATAGCCCATCCGATTCCACCAAACAAAACGGGCATCCGCGAAAGAGGCCCGTCTTGTTTTATTTTTCGTATGCCGCGCGCCGCTGTCAGCCGTAGAGTGCCACTGTCAGTCCGAAGTGACCTTGTGGCCGTCGTAGAAACCGCAAACAGGGCAAACCCGATGCGGGAGTTTGGCGCTGTGACATTGGGGGCACACGGAAAGTCCCGGCGCCGTCATACGCATATTGGGCGCTCTTCTCGAATCACGCTTTGCTTTCGAAGTTTTTCTCTTTGGAACTGCCATCGCTACACCTCCTTGTCTTTAGTCTTATGCACACTGCGCCTCAAAGGCACAACTTCTATATTATACGGAAGCGCCCCGCCCTCGTCAATAAGTAAATTTTCCCATCCCCATACTTGCCCCATACTTCGATATCGCTGGTATCGGCCATATCGACGAGACCATGCTACTTTGCAAGCTCATACGTATCCTGCGCAATCACCAGTTCCTCGTTTGTTGGAATCAGCAACAACGCGACCTTGGAATCGTCGCGGCTGATGATCGTCTCCTTGCCGCGCACCTTGTTTTTGACGAGGTCGAGCTTGATGCCGAGATTGCCGAGTTCCGAACAGATGATGTCACGCGTATTGACGTCGTTTTCTCCGACGCCGGCCGTGAACACAATCGCATCGACGCCGTTCATCTCGGCGATATAGGCGCCGATATAGTACCTGACGCGATGCGCAAACACTTTGAGCGCCAATTCGGCGCGTACATTCCCGTCCTCGATCGCGTCCGCAATATCGCGGAAATCGCTCGAAAGGCCCGATATCCCGAGCATACCGGATTTTTTGTTCAGGATATCCAGCACTTCATCGGCCGACAAACCTTCTTTGTCCGCGATAAAGCTGATGATAGCCGGGTCGATGCTGCCCGACCGCGTCCCCATCGCGAGGCCCTCAAGCGGCGTGAAGCCCATTGAAGTGTCGATGCATTTGCCGCGTTTGATGGCGGAAACGCTCGCGCCGTTGCCGAGGTGGCAGGTGATGAGCTTGAGATCCGCAATGTTGACGCCGAGCATATCGGCCGCGCGCTCAGCAACATATTTGTGGCTGGTGCCATGGAAGCCGTAGCGACGGATGCCGTACTTTGTATAATATTCATAAGGAATGGCGTAGATGTAGGACTCCGGCGGCATGGACTGATGGAAAGCCGTATCAAAGACCGCGACCTGCGGCGTGCCGGGCATGAGATCCTGGCAGGCGGCTATACCGAGCAGGTTTGGCGGATTGTGCAGCGGCGCGAGCTCGACGCACTCCTCAAGTGCGGAGATGACGGCCGCGTCAATCACGACGGACTGCGCGTATTTTTCGCCGGCATGCACAACCCGGTGGCCGACCGCGCCGATTTCACCCATGGATTTTATGACGCCATAAATCGGGTCGGACAACGCGCTCATGACGTTTGCAATTGCATCCCTGTGGTCCTTCATTGGGGTTTCTTGGATGAACTTGTCATCGACATTCGTCTTTTCGTGCTTGAGCAGCGAACCGCCCATGCCAATACGTTCAACAAGCCCTTTCGCGAGGAGCGTCTCGGTTGCCATGTCGAGCACCTGGTATTTGAGAGAAGAACTGCCGCAGTTGATTACCAATACTTTCATTGTGAATACATACCTCCTACTGGATAGCTACGCACGTTTACAAATAACTTTTTGCCTGTTTAGTATACACCAAAACCGGGCTGCGCGGGCATTTTCGTTTCAAAATACATTTATGCACAGCCCGGCCTTTCTGGCTGCGGCCCCGCTATCGATGCTTTTTCCTATACAGCTTCGGCGACCGCCGCTTCCTTCCCCGCATCCTTGCGTTCCGGCCACTGAAGAAATTGTATCCTGTCGGCCACGATCTTGATCGGGTAACGCTTGACGCCTTCACTGTCCGTGTAGGCATCGCTGCGAAACCTCCCCTGCACACCCGCGATGAAGCCCTTGCGCAGATATTTCTCGCAAAGATCCCCTTGGTTGCCAAAGACCGTCACATTGATGAAGTCGGCTCGGTCTTCTTTGGAAAACGTATCGTCGACCGCAAACCGAAGACTGCAGATCGACAAGCCCTCATCTGTCTTTTTGACCTCAGGGTCCCGCACAAGCCTTCCGATGATGTTCACACTGTTCATAATATTCTCCTTTCAAATCAAAACAGTGAATATGCCGCCCGCGCGCGCTGTGCAAATCGACATGCGAGCAACGGGGAAGCAATCAAATTATTATTATTATACCATATATTTACAATAATTCAATTATTTTCTAATATTTTTGTCTTATTTGTAAAATTTCACAAAACAATTTCACAAAACTGCCTGCTTGAAACATTGCGGGCAACACAGGGCATCGATTTTTGAGCCGCTACCGCCCCACCAAAAAAACAACAGGGGCTTCACGCCCCCGCCGTTTTTATTGCTCCGGCTTAAAGACACGCTTCCTTTGGGGAATGCCGATCAGTACAGCTCCGCAAAAATCTCCCGCAGCTCCGCGTCCTCGAGAAAGACATAGTTGTTGACCAAAAGCCGCTGCTGGTTTTCGACGGTCGAGGCCGTGAACTCGTCGATCTGCGCCTCTGCCATGCCGTATTCGCGCAGCGGCTTCTTCGCGATGAGCTTGCCGAGGAAGATGTCGAAAGCCTCATAGACCGCGCCCGTATCCGCGGCGTCCGCGCCGAGCGTCCCCGCGAGCAGCCCCGTCAGCTGCCGGATTTTGCCGTCCGGCGCTTTCGCCGCGTATTTCTTCATGACCGCCGTAAAGAACTGGTAATTTGCCTCGCCGTGCGGCACGTGGAAAGCGCCTCCAATCGAATAGGACAGCGCGTGCACCGCCGCGCAGCCCGCGTTGCCAAACGCGATGCCCGCGTAATTTGCCGCAATCACAAAATCCTTCATATAGCCAAAACGCGCTTCCTCGCCGCCGTCTACAATCGCCTTGTAGCCGCGCATGATGAGCGCAATCGCCTCCCGCGAAAACACCTCGGTGAACGGCGACGCCTTCGGGGAGAGGAAACTCTCGATCGCGTGGATGAGCGCGTCGACCGACGAAGTCACAAAGACCTTGTACGGCAGGCCCTTCATCGTCTCCGGGATGAGGATGGCCGTGTCCGCAAAGGTCTCGGGGACCGCAATGCCCTTCTTGAGGCCGAGGCTCTTGAGCTCCGCGATGGCGACATTCGTCACCTCGGAACCCGTGCCGCAGGTCGTCGGGACGGCCACCAAGGTTTTGGCCTTCTTTGGCGCAACCTTTCCGGTATACAGGTCGATGGACTTCTCCGGCACTTCGAGCGCAAGCACCTTGCAGATATCGAGAATCGTGCCGCCGCCGAGCGCGATGACGCGGTCGTAGCCAAATTGTTTCGCGTCGCGCGCAATCGCGTCGATCATCTCGTCGGACGGCTCGCCCGCCCCGTATTTTTCCTGGAAAATCACGCCGGGCTTCACGCCGAGCGGCTCGATGTAAGGTTTGTAAAGCCACTCGTTGGTCACGAGCAAATCGCGCTCCGTGATCGGAAACGCTTCGTTCCATTCCCTTACTGTGTCAAAATAATAAATTGCCGGAACCAATTTCAAAGCTTGCATATTTCTTTCCTCCCTATAAATTACTGAGCAATCATTCAAATCCTTTTAGACAAAACGTTTGTTGTACTCCGCGGCCAGCTCGCCGCGAAAATCCGGGTGCGCGATTTCGATCAAGGCCTTTGCGCGCTGCCGCAGCGACCGGCCCTTGAGCGCCGCGACGCCCCGCTCCGTGACCACATAATCGACATCGGCGCGCGAAGTCGTGACGGGCGCGCCGGGGACGATGAACGGCACAATCTTGGAAATGCGCGTGCCGTCTCTTTTGACCGTTGACGATGGCATCGCGATAATCGCCTTGCCGCCGTCGGCCATCGCGCAGCCGCGCACAAAGTCCACCTGCCCGCCCGTACCCGAAAACTGCTTGAGCCCCATCGCCTCCGCCACGACCTGCCCCTGCAGGTCAATCTCGATCGCCGAGTTGACGGCGACCGGCTTTGTTTGCCGCATGATCGTCACGGGGTGGTTGACATAGTCGACGGGCCGCATATCAACGGCGGGGTTGTCGTGCGCCCAGCCGTAAAGCTTTTTTGTCCCCATGAGGAAGGTCACCGTCATCTTGCCGCGGTTTTCCGATTTTTTCGAGTTGTTGATGACGCCCTTTTCATACAGCGCGAGCGTGCCGTCCGAAATCATTTCAGAGTGGATGCCGAGGTCTTTTTTTGCGTCGAGGAAAAGCATCACCGCGTCAGGGATGCCGCCGATGCCGAGCTGCAGCGTGCTCCCGTCCTCGATGAGCGAAGCGCAATTGGCGCCGATCGCCTTTTCCTCGTCGCCGATCCGCGGCGGCGTGATCTCGTAAATATCCTCGTCGGCCTCGACAATGCAGTCAAAATCGGAGATGTGCAGGAAGCAGTCCCCGAGCGTGCGCGGGACATGGCTGTTGACCTGGGCGATGGCAAATTTCGCCGTCCGCACAGCCTGCATCGTATAGTCAACGCTCGCGCCAAGACTGCAAAACCCGTGGATATCAGGCGGGCTTACCTGCACAAGCACGGCGTCGCAGGGGACGCGCCCCGCGCGGATCAGCTCCGGCTCCTCGTAAAAAAACGCGGGCGTAAAGTCGGCCCTGCCCTCCGCGAGCGCGGCCCGCGAATTGCCGCCCGAAAACAGCGGGTTGTCCGTAAAATATTTTTCGCTGCCCGGCTCCGTGATGTCAATGCCGCCGAGCCGCACCATATGAAAGACGCGCAAGCGGTCAAAGCGCCCGCGCTGCGCCACGAGCTCGCGGACGAGCGCCTGAGGCTCCATAATCGCGTGGTGCAGCCACAGCGCACCCGACGCGGGCAGGCGCGAAATCGCGTCCGGCGCCGAAGCGAGCTTGCTTTTGTACATGGTTTCTGTTTCCGTCAAGGTTTTTTCTCCTCTTTTGCAAGCAAGGCCAGCGCGCCCGCGGCCTCCTGATGCCCGCCCTCATGATCGATATACACCGTACGCCCGCCTGCGCCATATTGCGAGATGTCCGCGCAGCGCGCTTTGCAGCCGCAGACGACAAGCAGGGCGCCATAGCCCCCGCCCTTTTCGGCGGCCGAAAACGAAACCCTGCCGGCCGCCTCACACGCGGCGCGCGCCGCCGCTTCCGCCCGCGCCGCCTCCGCCTTGCGGCCGTAACCCGAGCGGCACCCGCCGCAATACTTCACGCCGACATTCATGGCAATGCTGATTCAGCCAGCGCCACTCAGTTTCAAGCGCCGCTCAGTCCTTGATGCCCGCGATATCCTTCGCAAGCTGTTTCTTGCCATCGATGTCGCCCTGGCGCGCGATCATGATGCGCTGCGCCTGCGGCGAGCCCGCGCCGTGCATAGACTCCGTCCGGTATCCAACCGCGCTGCTCCCGAGGCATATATTTTCAAGGAAGCGCAGGATGCGCATACGGTTTTCCGTCGTCACGCCCTCTATGCCCGCAAAAAACTTGCCGCACCATTCCCCGACCGTCAGGTCCGACGGCGTCGGCACTTTCAGATCCGACTTGAAATCGGTCTCCGAAGGCATCGTGACCATGAGCCCGCCCGCGATGTCCTCGGCGAGCCGCACAATCTCGTAGGGAAAGCGCGTCACATTCTGCTTGCAGACATTGGCGAGCAGCAGGTCGATCTGGTAATTGCCCGCCTCCGTGCAATAGCCCTCGCAGGAGCATGCGATGCCGCAGCTGTAGAGCGTTTCGTTCAAATGCGTCATTTCGATGAGCTTGTCCTTGACATGCGACGCCTTGGAAGCGCCGTTGTATTCGGCCGCGAGCGCCGCCGCGCCGATGATGACGTCGCCGACGCCCACCTTGCAGCCGCCGTAGGACTGCCGGTGGTAGCCCGCAAAACGCTCGACGAGCATCCCCGCGAAATCATATTCCCCGTTCATGAAGATCCGCTCGTTTGGCACAAAGACATTGTCAAAAACGACGAGCGCCTCCTGGCCGCCAAACCGCTTGTTGCCGAGGTCGATGTCCGCGCCCGGTTCGAGCTTGCGCGTGTCCGAAGCCTGCCTGCCGTAAATCATAAAGAGCCCCGGCGCGTCGGACGGCACGGCAAAACTGACCGCGTAGTCCGCGTCGCCCTCCGCGACCGCCTGTGTCGGCATGACGAGGTGCTCGTGCGAATTGATCGAGCCCGTCTGATGCGCTTTCGCGCCGCGCACGACGATGCCGTCGGGCCTGCGCTCGACGACGCGGACAAACAGGTCCGAGTCGGCCTGCTGCCCTTGGCTCTTGCCGCGGTCGCCCTTCGGGTCCGTCATCGCGCCGTCGACGGTCAGGTCGTTGTCCTGAACGTAAATCACGAAATTCTTGAAATTTTCATGGTAATTTGTGCCGTGCGCCTTGTCGCACTCATACGTCGTCGAAAAAACCGCGTTGAACGCGTCCATCCCGACGCAGCGCTGGAAACACGAAGCCGTTTTGCGCCCGAGCAGGCGCTGCATTTTTACTTTTTTGATGAGGTCTCCCGGCCCCATATGCAGATGCGCGAACCTGTTGACTTTGCGCCCCGTCAGATTGGACGTCGCCGTCATAAGATCCTCGTGTTCCGGGTCCTGCGCGAGATCGTAGGTCATCGCCACGCAGTTGATCGACGGCCGGATGATCGGATGATCGACCCAGTTGGGCTCCTTGCGCCCAAAAAGATAGACCTGCGTATCGAGCTTGCGCAAACTCTCGATATATTGTTCCCCTGTCATTAATGCCATATTTACATACCTCCTTGCCGGCTTTTGCCGTTCTCTCGTTTCCATTTAGTATATCGCATTTTCACGGCGGCAACCATGCGAATATAAACAAAACGCCGTGTGATTATTGTATAATAACAAGATTGGCGAGGAGACAGTGTATGCGGAATTTGCAAAAAGACGATTATCTGAAAATTTACGAGACGATGGTGCGGATACGCGCCTTTGACGAGACCGCGGCCGAGCTTGCG
>JAITMX010000170.1 GCA_031290775.1 Eubacteriales Family XIII. Incertae Sedis bacterium | reverse complement strand
TTCAGGCGCGGTCACGGGTTTCCCGTGCGGTACTCATAAAACAGCGCCGACGACGGCGGCAGCGTCAGCGTCGCCGAGCAGGGCTGCCCGTTGAGACCCTTTTTCCTTGCCGTTTTCGTCTTGTTCGCCTCAAGCCCGCTCCCCCCGAAAGCCCTGTCGTCGCTGGACAGCAGCAGCGTGAGCTTGCCCGGGCCCGGCAGCGCGACATCGTAGCCGTCAAGGCTGGTACGCGAAAAATTGTACACGCAAAGCACGTGCGCGCCGGTGCCTGTGCCCGAGCGCAGGAAGGCAAACACGCTGTTTTTCCGGTCGTCGACGCCCATCCACGAAAACCCTTCCCAGCTATCGTCCTTTGCGTAAAGCGCGCTGCGGCTTTTGTAAAGTTTGTTCAGCGCGCGCACCCACGCCTGCACGCCCGCGTGCGTCCCGTATTCGAGCAGAAACCAGTCGAGCTGTTTCTCGTAATCCCACTCGATGAACTGCGCAAACTCCGCGCCCATGAACAGGAGTTTTTTGCCGGGGTGGCCGTAAAGCCAGCCGTACAGCGTTTTCAGCGCGGCAAATTTTTCATCGTAAGCGCCAAACATCTTGCCGATCATCGATGCCTTCCCGTGGACGACCTCGTCGTGGGAGTAAGGCAGGATATAATTTTCGGAAAACGCGTAGCTCATCGAAAATGTCAGCTTGCCGTGCGCGCCGTGGCGGAAATACGTGTCGCTTTTCATATAGTCGAGCGTGTCGTGCATGAAGCCCATATTCCATTTGAATGTGAAACCGAGGCCGCCGAGGCGGGGCGGTTTTGTGACGAGCGGAAAGGTCGTGGACTCCTCGGCCACGGTCATGAGGCCCGGATGCCCGCCGAGCACGGCGGTGTTGAGCGCCTTGATGAATTTCACGGCATCATAATCGACATTGCCGCCGTCCTTGTTGCGGACAAAATCGCCTTCGCGGCCGTAGTCGAGATAGAGCATCGAGCTGACAGCGTCGACGCGCAGCCCGTCGACGTGGTAGCGCTCTACGAGGTTGGCCGCGCTTGAAATCAGAAAGCTCACGACTTCGGGCCTGCCATAATTAAATTCATAAGTGCCCCATTGCGGGTGCTCCCGGCGCAGCGGGCTTTGGTGTTCATACAGCCAGCTGCCGTCGAAATGGGGCAGGCCGTGCGCGTCCTTGGGAAAGTGCGCGGGTACCCAGTCGACGATGACGCCGATGCCGGCGCGGTGCAGCGTATCGACAAAATACATAAAATCCTGCGGCGTGCCAAAGCGGCTTGTGATTGCAAAAAAACCCGTGACCTGATAGCCCCACGAACCGTCGAAAGGAAACTCATTGACGGGCATGAGCTCCACATGCGTAAAGCCCATCACTTTGGCGTAGGCGCAAAGCTCGTCCGCGATTTCGCGGAAGGATGGAAATTCAGAGCCGTCTTTTGTGCGCCATGAACCGAGGTGAAGCTCGTAGATCGAGATCGGCGCGCGTAGCGGGTCCGTTTCCCCGCGGGCGCCGAGCCATGCGCTGTCGCCCCACGCGTAGCCCGAAACATCCCATACCTTCGATGCCGTTGCGGGCTTTGTCTCGGCGTGCGCCGCGTAGGGGTCGGCTTTCATGACGAAAACGCCGTCCGCGCCCTCAATGCGGTATTTGTAATTGTCGCCGTCCCTCGCGCCGGACACGAAGCGGATCCAAAGGCCGCGGTGGCGCTCCATCAGGCCTTGCCCCGCGTCCCAGCCGCTGAAGTCGCCGACGACCGAAACGGATTTTGCGTTTGGCGCCCATAGGCAAAACCGGTGCGCGCCCGCGCCGTCGCCCGCCGCGCCTGTGCCCGCGCCCGCCGCGTCGCTTGCGTTTGCCCCATCGCCCACGGCGCCCGCAAAATACCTGCAGCCAAAAATCTCGCCGGCGCGCGCCTGCCTGCCCGCGTAAAACTCATTGATTTCCGCGTCGGACGGATAGTATGCGAGGTTGCGCTTGTTCACGTTTCCGCTCCTTCTTTTCCTTCTGTTTCACTTTCACTGTTCGCGATTTTATTGTTCGCGATCATCTTCCACGACATGCCCGAGCCGATTGCGGATGACGCGCTGCCGGCGCTTCGCGCCGCTGATGATCAGCTTGGCCGAGACGCTGTCTTGCATCTCCTCAATCGTAAAGGTTTCGAGCGTATTGATTTCGACGCGGATCTCGTCCGCTTCCCTTTCGTCAATTCGGTTTGACTGCACATACTCGGCGAGCACCGCGCGCTCTATATCATAGCTCAATTTCAATTCGCGGTTGTACTCCAGATTCAGGCTATGGACGAGGCCGTCGCCGAAAGCGCGGCCTACGACGCTGCCCGCCGCGTCAATGCGCTCTTCCACGACGCGCGAGAGCAGATGTTCGTCAAGGCCATCCAGCTTTTCATCGAGGATCGCGATCACGGCGCCCGTGTTCTCCCAAAAAATCTCCTGCACCCGGTTTACGCCTACTGCCCGGTGGGCTTGTTCGGCGCCGTCCGCATGCGCCTTTGGGTGCATCAAACCAAGCGAACGGAAGAGCGACACCAAACGGTTGCGGTAACGGAGCAGCATGGAATCGTTTTGGATTTCGCCGAGCAGCGTATAGACGACCGAGTACGCAACGAAATCTTCCTTCGTATATTCCCCGTCCTTGACCTTGCGTTCCATGATTTGCATTTCGGTCTCGAAAAACTCGTTGCGGATCCGGCGGTACCTGCGCATTTCGCGCGCGCCATAATCCTCGAGCTCCAGCTCAAGCAGGCGGCGCTTTAGGCGCATCACGACGGCCCCGCTGCAATCGCCGCCTGCAAGCTCGACGCGTTCGATGACGTCGCGCAGCACGGAGATGCGGCCTTCGTTTTTCCGTTCGGCCTTGTGCGGCTTTGCCACGAGCGGCAGCAATACTGTCGCAAGCAAAAGCGAATAAATGATCGCGCAGCCTGTGATGAGCAGCAGCAGGTCCCGCTCCTTGAAAACAATGCCCCCAGCGATCGTGAGCGGCAGCGCAAACGCGGTCGCGAGGCTCACAGTGCCCTTGACGCCGGAAAGCGTGAGCACGAGGCGATTGCGCGCGATTCCCTTCGCGCCCTCGCCGGGCAGCTCGCGCGCCGCGATCATGACGCCGATGTAGCGGACCGCAAAAAGCACGCCCGTCACCAGCAGGCCGATCTTCATCGCAAAGCCAATCGTGTACGAGGGGTCATCTCGGACGGCCATCACGATGATGGGCAGCTGCAGCCCGAGCAGGATGAAGATGAAGGAATTGAACACGACCGAAATCATGTCCCATAGCGACTTTTTGATGACCGCGAAGCGCGCCTCAAAGATATCGACCTTGCGGATCAGCAGCGCTTGGCGGCAGCCGGCGGTGACGGCGGCAAGGACGCCCGAGACGCCGACCGCCTCCGCGGCAAAAAAGCAAATGAACGGCATGAGGATCTCAATGATCATAAAGGCAGCCGCGTTTTTGATCTGTTCGCGTTTGAGCGCGCGGATAAAGACCCCTTTCAGGGCTTCGATGATGAGGCCAATGGCGACGCCGCCGAAGCAGACAAAGAGAAACGTCAGGCTCGCCTGCCCAAAGGAGAACGCGCCCGTCGTCAGCGCGAGCGCCGCGAAGTTGAACGCGATGACGCCCGACGCGTCGTTGATGAGAAATTCGCCCTTCAAAATATTCATAATCTTTGGCTCGATGTCCACGCGTTTTGAGATGGTCGAAACCGCAATCGCGTCCGTCGGCCCGAGGATGCCGCCAAGGCAGAAACAGGCGGCGAGCGGGATGACGGGCACAAAATAGCTCAGCGAAAAGCCGATGACAAAGACCGTCGCGAAGACAAGGCCGAACACCATGAAGACGACCTCCTTGCGCACCTTCCAGAGCGCAAAAAAATCGGCCTCCTCCGATTCGCGGTAAAGCAGCGGCGCGATGAGCACGCCCATGAAGATCTCAGGCTGGAAGTTCATCTTGGTGTCGAGCGGCGTGAGCGCGATAACCACCCCGAGGCCGATTTGGATAATCGGGACGGGCAAAGACGGAAACGCGCTGTCGAGAATGTTCGAGAGCACAATCGCGGCAAGCAAAATGATGATAAACGTCGTCAGCTCCATGCGTTAATCATACCATTGTTCCGCTTTGATTTGTTGTTCAGTCCCGTTTGTATTTCAGCTTTTTCCCGCTGCCTTCTGTAGAAAGCAGGCCTTTGTTCAGCATACCCCGCAAGAGGGATATTGCAGTTGCCTGTGAAATGCCAAGCGAGTTCTGTACCTCGGCGCGAGTGATAAAATCCGCATTGCCAAGCAAATTCAGCACCTGCTTTTCCCGCCCGTCAAGGTGCAAGGTGTTTTCGATTTTGCAATTTGTATTGGGCAATGTAATTTTGAAGGCGTTGTCCGACAACTCAATGGTGGGCTGCACGGCGAAATTTTTGTAGCTGTCCGTGATTTTCGGCATCCCTGTCCCGTATGCCTCAATCAGGTTTAAGCGGTAAAAAACATCCGCCAAATAAGGGTTGCGGAGCGCGGACACGCCGAGCATGATGTCATTATGATATTATTATAATCGTTAGAAGCAGTTTTGCCATTACAATGGAAAGGCATCCTCATCTTCGCCCCCGCCCGCGTCCCCACCGCTGCGTGACTCATAGTCCGCGTCCAATCGGAAAAATACCGCGCCCAAAGCTTCGGGGGGAACAAAATCACTGCATTGCATTAGGCTGATTGCGTCAGCCGTCGCGTCATAGGCCATCCCCACCCCTTGGCCATCGTGCATATAATTGTGAGATCTGCTTGCTTCAAAACCAAAGGATCTCGCGGTCTCCACGGCATCGATGTTGGCGCCAAGGAAAATGAACTCCCAACCTTCGGCGTCTTTCTTCTGCTCAACCATAGCCCTGACGTCCTCGGCCCTGTATTGCCTGCTGGCATTTTCATACCCGTCGGTCGTGATGACGAAAATCACCTTGTCCGCGCGGCTTTCGGCCTGCATATGGGCACGGGCGTTTTCAATTTTCTTGATAGTCTTGCCGATTGCGTCAATCAACGCGGTGCTTCCCCTGACGAAGTATTCTTCGCCGTCCATCCGGCGCAGATCCCCCATCTTGATCCGATCATGGAGCAATTCGCAATGGTCATCAAAGAGCACGGTCGTCACGGTGATGTCGCCCCCGGCCTCGCGCTGTTTGTCCATCATGGCGTTGTACCCGCCGATCGTGTCGCTTTCAAGCCCCGCCATCGATCCGCTGCGATCCAAGATAAATACCAACTCTGTCTTCAACGGTGTTTTCATGCTGTCCTCCTGTCCGGCGTTTTGCCACCTGCAAGCAATCGTTCTCGGCTGATTCCGATACGCTTACTTTACAGGCCCGGAGCCTGCGGCAGGTAAACCGCCAGGCGACAATTTAAGGAAACGCTGATTAATTCGAGGCGCACGCCTTTGCTGCGTATATTGCCGCACTTCTTCGGCAAAAAGCCTCACAATACCACCAGTATTGCTGCGTTTTTTGCCTGTGAATTGCGG
>JAITMX010000169.1 GCA_031290775.1 Eubacteriales Family XIII. Incertae Sedis bacterium | reverse complement strand
AGGAGCTTGCCAGTCCTATCCCGATTCGCCTTGCGAATCGTTGGAAGGACGGCTGTCAGGAGTGCAGCGCTTTAGCGCGTGGCACTCTACGACTTAGCTCCGTCGTACCACGTCTGCCATGCTTGCGCGGCTTTAGCCGCAATGCAAGCTACGGCTGACAGTCCATGGCGGCGGGGGCGTGAACTGCACCCTCGCAATGACAGTGGTACAGGAGCTTTAGCTCCATCGTACCACGCCTGCCATGCTTGCGCGGCTTTAGCCGCAATGCAAGCTACGGCTGACAGTCCTTGGCGGCGGGGGTGTGAACTGCACCCTGAAAAAGAATTTGGCCAGAATTTGGCCCGGACTTGAACTCGGGCTTGAAATAGGCTTGAAATATCCGAAAAGTCTGAAAACTGCCCTTGTGCCGGGGGGCGGTTTTTTGTATAATACCGGGAAACGGCTTTTGTCAGAGAGGATTGCAACCACACATGGAATTGGTAAATGGGCTACCGGTAAAGCAGGGGCTTTACGACCCAAAATTTGAGCACGACGCGTGCGGGATCGGCATGCTGTGCAACATCGACGGCCGGCGCACGCACAAGCTTGTCGAAGACGCAATCGAAGTGCTTTTCAATATGACGCACCGCGGCGGCATCGGCTCGGAGCCCGAGACGGGGGACGGGGCGGGGCTGCTCATCCAGCTGCCGCACGATTTTTTCGCGGGGATTGCGGAGTCCGAGGGCCTCGATATCCCCGCCCGCGGCGAATACGGCGTCGCGATGATGTTTGGAAGCCCGGAAGAGGGGCGCATCCGGCGCACGGCAGAGCGTTTTTGCGGCATTGCCGCAGAAGAAGGCCTTGAGGTCATCGGCATCCGCGTGGTGCCGACGAATACGGCCGGCATCGGCATGACGGCGAAAGCGGTCTGCCCGGGCATACGCCAGGTTTTCATCAAGAAGCCGGAAGGCCTTTCCGAAGACGATTTTGAGCGCAAGCTCTACGTGCTCTCAAAGATTGCGCAAAAACGCATCCGCTACGGCGACGGGGAACGCGATCTTTATTATTATCTCACGAGCATTTCGTGCCGCACCATCGTTTACAAGGGGATGCTGAAGCCGGACCAGCTCGCGGGCTTCTATCTTGAGCTGAAGGACGTGCGCGCGACGAGCGCGATCGCGCTTGTCCACTCGCGCTTTTCGACGAATACGTTTCCGAGCTGGGAGCGCGCGCATCCGATGAATTACCTCATACACAACGGGGAGATCAACACGATCCGCGGCAACGCCAACTGGGTCCGCGCGCGCGAGTCCATGCTGAAATCACGGCTTTTTGAGGACGGTGACCTTGAGAAGATCCTGCCTGTCGTCAATGAGGACGGCAGCGACTCCGCGATGCTCGATGACTTCATACGGCTGCTGGTCCACAGCGGGTACAGCCTGCCGGAAGCGATGATGATGGCCATCCCGGAGCCCTGGGAAAACGACGGGCTCATGGAGCCGAAAAAACGCGCTTACTATGAATACACTTCGTGCATGATGGAAGCGTGGGACGGCCCGGCCGCCATCGCTTTCACGGACGGCAGGGTCTGCGGCGCGACGCTCGACCGCAACGGGCTCCGGCCAAGCCGTATCTGCGTCACGACGGACGGCACGCTCATCCTCGCAAGCGAGACGGGCACGCTCAGGATGCCTCCGGAGCGCGTGAAGAAACGCGACCGGCTCCGGCCCGGGCGCATGCTGCTCGTGGATACGGCGGCGGGCCGTATCATCGAGGACGGGGAGCTCAAGGCGGCGGTCGCGGCGGCAAAGCCCTACCGCAAATGGCTTGACGACAATCTGCTTCTGCTTGACGGGCTGCCTGCGCCTGCGGGCGGGGACGGGGCGGTTGGCAAAGGCTGGCTCGACGTGATTCGCGAAAAGCGCGACAAGGCGGCGCCCGCGCCGTACGAGCAGGCGATACTCAAAGACTTTATCGGCCTTGAGCTGCTCATGGCAAACAAGGAAAGCGAACACGAGTCCCTGCCGCTCTTGGCGGAGCAAAAAGTATTTGGCTATACGTGGGAAGATCTCAACCTGACACTGAAGTCCATCGCGAACACGGGCGAGGACCCAATCAGCTCGATGGGCATTGACACGCCGCTCGCCGTGCTGTCAGGCCGGCCGCAGCTGCTTTACAATTATTTCAAACAGCTCTTTGCGCAGGTCACAAACCCGCCGATCGACGCGATCCGCGAGCACGTCGTCACGAGCTCGTATATTCAGATCGGTTCGGAAAAAAACCTGCTTGAGCCCGGCCCGGAAAACTGCCGCATGATCCGGCACGACACGCCCGTGCTGCTGCCCGGGGACCTCGCAAAGCTCAAGGGTATTTCAGAGGAAGGCTTTGCTTCCGTTTCCCTGCCGATGCTCTTCAATTCGCGCGAGGAAGACGGGCTTGAGCACGCCTTGGGCGATTTGTTCAAGGCTGCGGATTTTGTTATGGACGCGGGTTACAATATCATCATCCTGTCCGACTGCGGCACGAGCGAGCGCAAGGTGCCGATTCCCGCGCTTTTGGCGGTCTCGGCGCTGCACCAGTATCTCGTGCGCAAGGGCACGCGCACGCACATCAGCATCCTCTGCGAGACGGGCGAGGCGCGTGAGGCGCACCATATCGCGCTGCTCGTCGGCTACGGCGCGGACGCCGTTTGCCCCTATCTCGCTTACCGCACGATTGAGGATATGGCGGGCGAGGGCTGGCTTTCCGTCACAGCCGCGCAGGGAATCGAGAATTACAAAAACTCGATGACGAACGCGATTGTGAAAATTATGTCAAAAATGGGTATATCAACCGTGCGCAGCTATCATGGCGCACAGGTGTTTGAGGCGCTCGGCATCAGCGACGGCATCATCGAAAAATACTTCACGGGCACGACTTCGCGCATCGGCGGCGTGACGTTTTGGGAGATCGAGCGCGAGATCAGGCGCAGGCACGGCAAGGCTTTCGACATCAATGCCAAGGACGAGCCGCTCGACGAGGGCGGCGACTACAAATGGCGCAAGAAGGGCGAGTACCATCTGTTCAACCCCGAAAACATTTTCCTGCTCCAGCAGTCGTGCCGCTCGGGCAGCTACGAGCTGTTCAAGACGTTTTCGGCGGCCGTGGGCAAGCGCTCGGTCGAGCTGAAAAACATCCGCGGCCTGCTTCAGCTCGCCTGTGCCGACAAGCCGATCCCGATCGACACGGTCGAGCCGGTTTCAAGCATCGTGAAGCGCTTCAAGACGGGCGCGATGAGCTACGGCTCCATCAGCCAGGAGGCGCACGAGTGCATGGCGGTCGCGATGAACCGCATCGGGGGCAAGAGCAATACGGGCGAGGGCGGCGAGCTGTCCGAGCGCTTTGAGGTCGGCGAGGACGGGCTGAACAAATGCAGCGCGATCAAGCAGGTCGCGTCGGGGCGCTTCGGCGTCACCATCCATTACCTGAACAACGCGAAAGAGATTCAAATCAAGATGGCGCAGGGGGCCAAGCCCGGCGAGGGCGGGCATCTGCCCGGCGGCAAGGTCTACCCATGGATCGCGCGGTCGCGCTACTCGACGCCCGGCGTCGAGCTGATCAGCCCGCCGCCCCACCACGATATCTACTCGATCGAGGATTTGGCACAGCTCATCCGCGACCTGAAAGCCGCGAACAAATACGCGCGCATCAGCGTCAAACTCGTGTCTGAGGGCGGCGTCGGGACAATCGCGGTCGGCGTCGCGAAGGCGCTTGCCGACGTCATCGTCATCTCGGGCTACGACGGCGGCACGGGCGCCGCGCCGCGCACGTCGATCCGGCACGCGGGGCTGCCGTGGGAGCTTGGCATCGCCGAGGCCCACCAGAGCCTGCTGATGAACAATATGCGCAACCGCGTCGTGCTGGAAACGGACGGCAAGCTCTTGACGGGGCGGGACATCGTCATCGCGGCGCTGCTCGGCGCCGAGGAGTTTGCGTTTGCGACCGCGCCGCTCGTCGTGCTCGGCTGCGACATGATGCGCGTCTGCAACCTCGACACCTGCCCCGTCGGCATCGCGACGCAAAACCCGTCGCTCTGCGGCAAGTTTCAGGGCAAGCCCGAATACATCGAAAACCTCATGCGCTTCCTTGCGCAGGAGGTGCGCGAATATATGAGCCGCATCGGCGTGCGCTCTATGAGCGAGCTCGTCGGCCATGTCGAGCTTTTGCGGCAGACGCCCGCGCTCGAGCGCATCAACGAAAAAGCGCAAACGGTCGATCTCAGCTCGCTGCTTTACCAGCCCAAATCGGTCGACAGCGCGGGCGCGCGCTACTTCACGCAGCCGCAGGACCACGCGCTGTGGAAGACGCTCGATCAGAGCACGCTCATTTCGCTGTGCCGCGGCGCAATCAACCATCGCGGCGAAAAGGCCGATTACAGTCTGGGCATCATCAACCGCAACCGCACGGTCGGCTGCATGATGAGCGCGAAAATCGTGCGAAAGTACGGGCCGGATGGGCTGCCTGACGGATCGATACACCTGCGCTTTGACGGCAGCGCGGGGCTGTCCTTTGGCGCTTTCCTCGCGCGCGGCGTCGAAATGGAGCTGCACGGCGATGCCAACGACTATCTCGGCAAGGGGCTTTCCGGCGGGCGCATCATCGTCGTGCCGCCCGATGGCGCGATTTTTGAGCCGCGCGAAAACGTCATCATCGGCAATGTCGGGCTCTATGGCGCGACGAGCGGCGAGGTCTTTATCCGCGGGCTGGCGGGCGAGCGCTTTTGCGTGCGCAACAGCGGCGCGTCTGCCGTCGTCGAGGGCGTCGGGGACCATTGCTGCGAATATATGACCGGCGGCATTGTCGTCGTGCTTGGGCAGACGGGGCGCAACTTCGCGGCCGGGATGAGCGGGGGCGTCGCCTACGTATTTGACGAGGATGGCGGTTTTTCAAAGCGCTGCAATTTGGAAAAAGTATCGATAGATGCGCTTTCCGCAGGGGACGAAAAACAACTGAAAGAGCTGCTCGGAAAGCACGCGAGGCTCACGGGCAGCAAGACGGCGGCGGAGCTCGCAAAAAATATGAAGACGGCGGCGGCAAAGTTCGTGAAAGTAATCCCAAGGGATTACGCAGAGGCGCTGCGCGAAAAGGAGATGGCATAGATCATGGGCAAGCCTACCGGTTTCATGGAGTACGGGCGCAGCGAAGCGGGCCATCGCCCTGTGCAGGGGCGCATCAAAGATTATGATGAATTTACGGTGCCGCAGGGCGGCGAGGCGCTGAACACGCAGGCGGCGCGCTGCATGGACTGCGGCGTCCCGTTCTGCCACGCGGGTTTTGTGGTGCAGGGGCTGTCGATCGGCTGCCCGCTGTCAAACCTCGTCCCCGAAATCAATGACCTCGTCTATCGCGGCGAGATTGAGCTCGCCTACCAGCGGCTCTCCAAAACGCATCCTTTCCCGGAGTTCACGGCGCGCGTGTGCCCCGCGCTCTGCGAAGGCAGCTGCACGCTCGGCGAGCATGAGCTGCCTGTAACCGTCAAGGACATCGAGCGTTTTGTCATTGACGAGATGATGGCGTCCGGCAAGGTGAAGCCGCGCTACCCCAAGGCCAATACGGGCAAGCGTGTCGCCGTGGTCGGCAGCGGCCCGTCGGGGCTCGCCTGCGCCGACCTGCTCAATCAGCTCGGCAACAGCGTGACGGTGTTTGAACGCGCCGACAGGCCGGGCGGGCTGTTGATGTACGGCATTCCCAATATGAAACTTTCAAAGCAGCTCGTTGAGGGCCGCGCTTCCCTTTTGCGGGACGAGGGCGTGAAATTCCAGCTTGGCGCCGATGTCGGCAACGACTATCCGGTGCTTGCCCTCATGCGGGATTTTGACGCGATCGTGCTCTGTTGCGGCGCGACGGCGGAGCGGCGGCTCACGGTGCCGGGATCGGATCTCGAAGGCGTGGTGACGGCGGTTTCGTACCTGGCCGCTTCGACGAAAAACGTGCTTGACGGCACGCCGATGCCGAGCGCGTACAGCGCCGATGGCAAGGACGTGATCGTCGTCGGCGGCGGGGACACGGGCACCGACTGCGTCGCGACCGCGATCCGGCGCGGCGCAAAAAGCGTCGCCCAGTTTGAGATCATGGCGCGGCTGCCCGAGGAGCGGGCGGCGAACAACCCTTGGCCGCTTTGGCCGCGCGTGTTCAAGACGGACTACGGCCAGCTTGAGGCCATTGAGCTGTTTGGACGCGACCCGCGCGAATTTCTGACGACCGTCAAGGAAATCGAGGGCGACGGGCGCCGCGTGGGTTCCGTCACGACCGTCGAGGTCAAATGGGAAGACAAGGGCGGGCGGCCCGTGCCTGTGGAAACCCCGGGCTCCGAAAAGAAGCGGCCGGCCGGCCTCGTGCTGACGGCGATGGGCTTCACAGGCCCCGAGCGCACGCTGATCGACCAGCTGAACCTGAAGGCCGACGCGCGCGGAAACGTGGCGGCGGACGAGGACGAATACCGCACGAGCCTGCCGACGGTGTTTGCCTGCGGGGACATGCGGCGCGGGCCGTCGCTCGTCGTGTGGGCGATCTTTGAGGGCGTCCGCGCGGCGAAGGCGTGCGACAAGTATTTGCGGCTGCGTCAAAATGTGTAATGTATGGAGAATGCGATGGCAAAAACGATTGATGACGTGAGGGCCGTGTTTGCGGCGGACAAGTATCTCGGGATGACGGGCGTTGTCCTGGACGAGATCGGCGAGGACAGCTGCCGGTGCAGCATGGAGGTCGCCCCCATCCATATGAACGCGGGCGGCACCGCGCAGGGCGGGGCGGTCTACACGCTGGCGGACTCTGCCTTTGCCATTGCCGCAAACCTCGGGCATATCTTCCGCGATGAAGACCTCATCACGGTCAGCCAATCAGCCTCGATATCCTATTTGCGCGCCGCAGCTTCGGGCAAGCTGTCTGCGGAAGCGCACAAGGTCGGCGGCGGCAAAAAAATGTCCGTCTACCGGATGACGGTGACGGACGAAGAAGGGCGCGTCGTGGCGACGATGACCGGCAACGGCTACGCCGTGCCGAGGAAATAGGGCGCACGACGGCATAACAATTCAGACTCCCACTCCAACATTTGAATACAGGGCGGCATAGAGCCGCGGCGAGGCGCATATGCCCCATGATAAGAAAACTGTATTGAATCATGCAGTTTATTCAGTATACTCTTGCGTGGGAAGCCGATATATTTATGGTGAGGTGGACATGGAGAAGGGCAGGACCAAAGTGCTCGAAGATTTGGCCGACGCGGTGGAGCGCGGCAAACTCCCCGAGATGACGGAGCTTTTGGCGAAAGGGCTGTCCGGGGGCATCCGCGCGGAGAGCCTATTGAACGACGGCCTGATTCGGGGCATGATGCGCCTCGGCGTGAAGTTCAAAAACCATGAGGTTTTTGTGCCAGATGTCCTCGTCGCGTCGCGCGCGCTGAAAAAGGGCAGCGAGATCTTGCGCCCCGCGCTGTCGGGCGAGGGCGTGGCGCCGATTGGCGTCGCGGTGGTCGCGACGGTCAAGGGCGACCTGCACGATATCGGAAAGACGCTCGTGGGCATCATGTTCGAGGGCGTGGGCATCCGCGTCGTCGACCTCGGCGTGGACGTAGACGCCGAGACGCTCGGCAAAGCGATCATCTGTCACAAGCCCGACATCGTCGCCCTGTCCGCGCTGCTCAACACGACGCTGAACCAATTGGCCGAAGCGATATCGGCGCTCGACCGGGCCGGCCTGCGCCGCCGCGTCCGCATCATGGTAGGCGGCTCCCCGGTCACGGAGGAATTCGCGGCGAGAATCGGCGCGGACGGATATGCGGATGACGCCGTGACGGCGGCGCAAACCGCGCGGAACATATTGGAGCAGGCTAGGAGGGAAAGGTGAAATGCCAAACAACGAAGCATTGTATGAAACCAGGCTGAAACGATTCAATGACGCGGTCGCGCTGAAAGAGCCTGACCGGCTGCCGGTCGCGCCTTGGGTCGACGGGCTGCCGTACGCGCTGTACCCGGAGATCGGGGCGACGCACAAAAGCGCGCTTTACGACTATGAGAAGGCGATGGCGGCCCACATCAGGTTTCATGAGGAATTTCAGCCGGATGCCAATTGCACCAACAGCATGTTCCTGAACGGGCCCGCTGCGGATTACCTGAAACCGACGATGATGGACTGGCCGGGCCGCGCGGGGACGCCGCTGCCCGACAGCTCGATCTACCAGATGTTTGAAATCGAATACATGAAAGAGTCCGAGTACGACGAGCTTTTGGCCGATTACACAAAATTTATTTTTAATAAATACCTGCCGCGTTCGTTTGCGGGCCTTGAGGGGCTCTCGGGCTTTCGGATCGACCCGTCGGTCGCGATCATGAATCTCCCGCTCGCGCCGCTCGCCGCGCCCGAGGTGCAGGCCGCGCTGGAAAACCTGATCCGGTACGGAAAGGATCAGGCGAAGGCAAACGAGGCATTCGGCGCTTTCGTCGGCCGGATGATTGGGCTTGGGTTCCCGCCGGTGTTCACATCGTACGCGGAAGCGCCGTTCGACGTGCTCAGCGATTATTTTCGCGGCACGCTCGGCACGCTGTACGATCAGGCGGAGCGGCCTGAAAAAATCCGCGCGGCCTGCGGGTTGTTCGCCGGCATCCAAAAGGAGCGCCTCGCCTCGCTGAAAGACGCGCCGCTTCCCGTGAAACGGGTTTTCATCCCGATGCACAAGGGGATGGACGGGTTTATCAGCGACGAACAGTACCGGGACCTGTACTGGGAGCCGTTCCATGGGATACTCAAGCTGTTGGTCGACATCGGCTATACGCCTATCATCTATACGGAAGGGGCCTACAGCACGCGTGTGCGGTTCATCCGCGAGAAGCTGCTCGAGTTTCCGCCGGGTTCATGCATGATCCATTTTGAAAAGGGCGATTTCGCGGAACTGAAGAAATTGTTTTCGGGCGTCGCGTGCATTTTCGGCGGCGTGCCGATGCAAATGCTGGAGTTTGGGACACGGGCGGAAGTCGTCGAGCGCGTGAAATATTTGGTGGACAGCTGCGCGGCCGGGGGCGGATACATCCTTGACGCGAGCGGCGCGATCGAAAACGCGAAACGCGAAAATATAGAAGCGATGTTTGAAACGGCCCGTTCAGCCTGAGGGGCGCCCAGAATCAACGCGCTTCGCCTGCCCGCGCCAAAGTTTTTTGAAAGGTCACGAACGCGGCGTTGCTGTTGCTCTGGTGCCACGCCGCCACGAGGCTCGGATCGCTGACTTGGTCCGTGTCGAGAAACTTGATGCCGGGGATCGAGCGGAAGATGCTGCGGGAGTCAAACATCGTGACCCCAAGCCCTGCCTGCACAAACAGCGCGCTCGTATAGAGCGAGGGCGAGTAGATGGTATTTGGGCGGAACCCGGCTTTTTTGAACCGGTCGAGAATCAGCGCCGCGCTCGTCTCGGAAACGTTTGCGCTGACGAGGATGAATGTCTCGTTTTCCAATTCCGAAAAAGCGGCAAAATCCTTTTGCGCGAGCGGGTTGCCCCGATGCACCGCGACGTGGTCGCGGGAGCCGGCGAGGACTTTGTAGGAAAGGTATTTGCGGTTTTCCACCTCGAAGCGCAGCGTGAAAGAGAGGTCAAGCGAGCCGTCGTACAAACCGTAAATGAGCTCGTTCAGGTTTTTGTAGCGCAGCACAAGCTCGACCTCCGGATAGTTTTTCGTGAATTCCGTGAGCAGGCCCGGAAAGATATCGTCCACGCGCATCCCGTCGAGCACGCCGATGGTGAGCGTGCCTGTCACCCCATGCTGGACGGCGTTGGCGCGCTCGACCGCAAATTCATAGCGGTCAAAGATTTCCGCAAACTCGTCGAGCAGCATTTTTGCGGCCGGCGTCAGCTTCAGGGAGTGCCCGTCACGGATGAACAGCTGGATGTTGAGCTCCTTTTCGATCGACGTGATCTGCCGGCTGAGCGCGGGCTGCGTGACAAACAGCTGGTCGGCTGCCTTCGTGAAATTGAGGCACCGCGCGGCGGTCACAAAATACCTGAGCTGCTGCATATCCATGTGTTGATTCTATCACGTTTCCCTCAATGATGAAATTGCATGAATCCATACGATATGGTAAGTGTACGAGCGAACGCCGGCTTTGATATATTTGAAGCGAGGTGTATATGGACCAAAACGAGAAAACGCCACTGCTTTCGGTAAAGGATCTCGCAATCTCTTTCGGCGAAAACCGCGTGTTGACGTCCGTCAGCTTTGACTTGCGAGGTTTCGAAGCGCTCGGCGTCATCGGGCCCAACGGCGCGGGCAAGACCGTAATGCTGAATATCCTGACGGGCATCTTGAAGCCAAGCAGGGGGCGCATCGAACTCTGCGGAAACGACGTCACGCGCGCGGGCGTCAGCGAACGGGCCAATATGGGGTTCGGCCGTACTTTTCAGATCCCGCGTTCGTTTGAAAACATGACGGCGTACGAAAACATTCTCGTGGGCGCGGTTTTTGGGAATGGGCAGAGCGAGAAGGCCGCCGCCGCGCCGGCGGCGCGCATCCTCGACGAGATCGGGCTGGGGGGCCGGAAGCGGGTTTTTGCGGGCAAGCTCGGCCTGCTCGACCGCAAGCGGCTCGAAATCGGCATCGCGCTTGCGGCGCGGCCGAAAGTGCTGCTGCTCGACGAGGCGGCCGGAGGTCTGACGGAGTCCGAAGTGGCGGAAATCCTCGCGATCGTGCGCCGAATCAAGGAATCCGGCATCGGCGTCATCTGGATCGAGCATGTGCTTCAAACGATGATGCACGGCACGGACCGCGTCATGCTTTTGGCCGAAGGGCGCAGCATGGTTTGCGGGCTTCCGGGGGAAGTGATGGCATCGCGGGAAGTGGAAGAAGTTTATTTGGGAGTGCAGTGTGGACGCAAACGCCTTGATGGCAATTGACGGCCTCAGCGCCCACTACGGCGATTTTCAGGCGCTGTACGATGTGTCGATGCGCTTTCCGAAAGGCAAGATCATCTCGATCATCGGCTCAAACGGCGCGGGCAAATCGACGCTGCTCAATTCGGTGATGGGCATCGTCAAGCCGAGCGCCGGAAAAGTCTGTTTCGCGGGCAAAGACGTGACGGGAAAACGCACGAGCGCAATCGTCGCAAACGGCATCACGATGTCGCCCGAGGGCAGCAGCGTGTTTGAGGATATGAGCGTCCATGAAAACCTGCTGATGGGCGCGTATCTGCCGGAAGCGCGCAAGCGGAAGGACAGCCTGCTGGCGCGGGCCTACGAGATTTTCCCGGCGCTGAAGGAAAAAGAAAAACAGCTCGCGACTTTCCTGTCCGGCGGGCAGCGGCAGATGCTTGCCATCGGCAGGGCGCTGATGTCGGACCCGAAACTGCTGATTTGCGACGAGATTTCGCTCGGCCTTGCGCCGGTGGTCGTGGGCGACATCTACAGCCGCATCTTGGATGTGAACGAGTCGGGCGTCACGGTCGTGCTTGTCGAGCAGGAGGTGAAACGCAGCCTCGAATATTCCGATTACGGCTATGTGCTCGTCAAGGGGCGCGTCGTGATGGAAGGGGAGACAAAGGATCTCTCAGAAGAGGAAGTCAAAGAAGCCTATTTCGGAACGGGCAAGTACGCGTAGGGAACGCGCAAGGGAAAGGGAAGGGATTCGGGCAGGCGATGGAGCTGTTTGTGCAATCGGTCATATCGGGCGTGCTCCTCGGCGGGCTGTACGCGGCAATCGGCGTGGGCCTTTCGCTCGTGTTCGGCATCATGGGGCTGACAAATATCGCGCACGGCAGCTTCATGATCCTCGGCTCTTTTTTCGTCATGGTTTTTTCGCGGCAGCTTGCCGGCAGCATCGTGCTCGCGCTCGCGGTGACGCTTGCCGTCATGGCCGCCGTCGGCGCGCTGACGCAGGGCGCGCTCATCAACCGCGTGCTCGACAAAGGCGCGGAACCCGCGCTGCTCGTGACATTTGGCATCGCGATTGTTGTGCAAAACATCTTGCAGCTGATTTTCGGGGCGGATTTCAAATCCATTTCCAGCCCGTTCGCGAGCGTCAATGTGGTCAGCACGAAATGGGTCGTGATCTCCGGCGAATACCTCGTCAATTTCCTCATCTCCGCCGCGCTGATCTTCATTTTGCATTTCATCATCCGAAAGACTTGGCTCGGGCGCTCGATACGCGCCGCTTCCGGCAATGTGACGGCAGCGGAGCTGATGGGCGTCAACACAAAGCGCACCTACATCTACGCGATGTGCCTTGCGCTCGTGTCAGGCAGCGTCGGCGGCATGCTCGTCGGGCAGACATTCGGTTTCTATTCCTATTCAGGGATGAGCTATCTCATCATCGCGTTCGGCGTCGTCGTCATCGGCGGCATGGGGAGCATCGTGGGCACCCTGATCGGCGGCGTGATTCTCGGCGTGGCGCAATTGCTCGGCGCGTATTTTTTCGGCCCCGGCATGCAGATCTTCATCGGGTATCTGACGCTGCTCGTGATCCTCACGCTGAAACCGCGCGGGCTGCTGTCGAGCATGGTGCGGAAGTAGCGGGCGGCGCGATGGGGCAGCGATTTTGGAATATAAAAACCCTGTGCATCGTCGCGGCCGTTGCCGTGTTGGCCTTCCTGCCGCGTTATGGGTCGGACTACGCGGTCAATATCGGGATTCTCGTCTTTCTGTATATGTCGCTTGGGCAGATGTGGAATCTGCTGGGCGGTTTCGCGGGGCTCGCCTCGCTCGGGCAGCAGATATTTGTCGGGCTCGGCGGCTACACGCTCGCGCTCGTCACGCAGGAATACGGCATGGGCATCGCCGCGAGCTTTGGGATTGCCGTGGGCGTTTCCGTCGTGTTCGCGTATGTCATCTCATTTCCGATCTTCAAGATGAGCGGGGTATATTTCACGATTGGCTCGTGGATTGTGTCCGAGGCTATACTCGTGTTTTTCCGCAACTGGAAATTTGTCCATTATGACGCGGGCTACAACATCACGGCCGCCTACAAGATTCCGATGGGTGCGCTCTACCTTGGCGCGCTTGCGATCGGCGTAGGCTCGATCGCCCTCGTCTACGCTGTGCTGCGCTCCAAGATGGGGCTTGCGCTCATGGCGATGCGCGACAACGAAAGCGCGGCGGAAGTGCGCGGCGTCCGCCTCTACCGGACAAAACTCTTTTGCTTCCTGATTTCATCGGCCTATACCGCCGTCACAGGCGTAGTGCTCTATCTGAACATCGCTTATGTCAAGCCCGGCGCCGCGTTCAGCATCGACTGGACGGTCTGCATGGTCTTCATCGCGGTCATCGGCGGCCTCGGGACGATCGAGGGGCCGATCATCGGCGCGGTCATCTATGTCATTCTCAGGCAATACCTGTACAACTTCCCGGGCATCAGCATGATTATTCTCGGATCGGTCGCGGTTGCCATCATCCTGCTCGCGCCGAAGGGGATCATGGGCGCCATACGGGGCAGGTTCGGCGTGGAATTGTTTTCGGTGCGAAGGCGGGTCGACGAACGTTTGGAATAAGTGTTCCATAACGAAGTTATCGTAAATGAAGTTATCGCTATTTGAGGATCAGGAGGAAACGGACATGAAAGGAAATCGGAAGAAACGGCTTTTGGCGGCGGCGCTTTGCGCCATTCTTGTGTTTGCGCTCGCGGCGTGCGGCAGCAGCGGCGGGGCGCCCGCATCGACGGATACGCCTGCGGACGGCGGCTCGGCGGCAGCGCCCGCCGCTGCGGGCAAGGGCGAGATCGTGATCGGTTTCGCGGCGCCGTTGACGGGCCCGCTCGCGATCTTTATGGGCCCGACGCCGTGGGTGGAAAACATCTGCCTCGACGCGATTAACAATGCGATGGGCGGCATTGAGATTGACGGCGCGAAGATCCCGGTGCGCGTGGTCTACGCGGATACGGAAAGCGATTCAAACAAGGCTATGGAAGTCGCGACAAAGCTCGTGACGGACGACAAGGTAGACATCTTGGTCGGCGCGTGGACGCCGGTCGGCACAAACCCGATTTCGGCGGTCGCGGAGCGGTATGAAGTGCCCGCGTTCGTTTTCGGCGCACCGGAGGAATCGTGGATGGAAGGCGGCCCCTACCACTGGGCAGCGGGCATGAATTTCAACTACGACCTGCTTTGCACGGATGTCGTCGCGATGTGGGACAAGCTCGACACGAACAAAAAGGTCGGATATGTCTTCGATACGGATGTAGACGGGACGACGGGGCGCGAGGTTTACAACTCGCTGCTTGACGGGACCGGTTATGAGGTTTTCGATCCGGGCGCCTATACGATCGGCACGACCGATTACACGAGCATCATCAGCAAATTGAAGGATGCGGATTGCGACATCATCACGGCAGACATGATCACGCCGGACTTCGCGACATTCTGGAAGCAATGCCGCCAGTACGGCTATATCCCGAAAGTCTGCACGATCAACAAGGGCATGCACTACGAGGCGGATGTCGAGGGCCTCGACAGCAACGGCGGCGACGGCATCACGTTCTCTTCGCTGTGGGACAAAAACTTCCCGTTCTCCTCGCCGCTGCTCGGGCTCTCCTGCACGGAGATCGCGGACAAATGGCAATCGGAGAACGAGGGCTACTACCCCTATTCGATCGGCTATGACGTCGCGATGTACGACATCCTCTACGACGCGCTGGGCCGCGCGGGCACGCTCGAAAAGGGCGCCGTGCTGCAGGCTTTGCTCGATACGGACATCGAAACGGTCTTTGGCGGGCTTTCGTTCAACGAGAACCAGTGCATGCAGGTGCCGGCCGTTGCGACGCAATGGCTCCCGGGCGCGGAATTTGCGTTTGAAAAGACGGTCGTGTCGTCTGTGACGTTCCCGGCAATCCCATCGCACGACCCTGTCATCATCCCAGCGGCGACACAGGATTAATGGGCGCGCTGTTTTTGCGGAAAGCGCGATCTGCGCCTATGTGATGAATTGCCGCCGCCCGGCAGGAGATCGGGCGGCGGCAATGGCTTGCCGGCGGCCCCGCGTCACGCGGTGTTTTCTTCCGTGATCTGTTTCACGAGCCCGTAGAGTTCGGGGATGACGCGCTTGGCTTTGACGGGCTTTAGTTTGTCGTCCGTGAAGGCGTGCTCGGTGTAGCCGGCCACGAGCAGCTCGCCTGTTTCTTTCCGCCGGATTTCGTATTCCATCCGGATTGTCGCGAAAGCCAGTTTCGCCGGCCAGCTGGCAATCTCGAGCAGGTCGTCGTATTTTGCCGGGCTTTTATAGACGCAGTGCGCCGCCACGCAGGGGAGCCAGACCGGGATCGTTTCGAGCTCCGAGTAGGGGTAGCCGATCTGCCTCAAAAATTCCGCCCGCCCCCGTTCAAACAAGTCGATATAGTTGCTGTGGTAAACGACGCCCATCGCGTCGACGTCCGCGTAAATGACCCTGTATTCCGTAAAAAATTTTTTCATGCGATCCCGTTTGCTTTCCGCTGCGTCATGCTATAACATCGCTTTGTTTGCCTTCGCGAGCTCTGCGGGGCCGATGTCGGGGTGGTGGTAGCGCCCGCGATTTTGCGTGGCGCCTTTGAAGTCGATCGCGCGCACCGGGCAGTACTGGATGCAGGCGACGCAGGCTTCGCAGTGGTGGGCATAGACGGGCCGTCCGTTTTCCATGCGGATGTTGGCGACCGGGCAGACCTGCTCGCAGATGCCGCAGCCGGTGCACGCGCCCGAGACGCGGTAGCCTCTGTCCTTGCCCGGCGCCGATTTTATAAAATTCCCATTGACGATATTTGCGAGGAAGAGGGAATGGCCGATCTTGTTTTCGCGGCGCGCGGCGATATCCGAGAGAATCGGCCGCAATGCCGCGTCCGCTGCTGCGGTGGCGCCCGCGACATCTTGTTTCATATCATACATGAGGACATAATTGGAGTGCATCTTCAGCGTCGCGCCGTAGGCAAGCGGCATCCCCCGGCGCTTCATCAGGGCCGCGAACCCGCGCAGCGCGTTCACCGGCGAGCCGCCGTAGGTGGCGATTGCGTAGAGGTATTTCCCGCGCAGTTCCTCCGGGCGCAGCAGTTTTGCGAAGCGCAAGACGGCGGCGGGCATCCCCCAGAAGTAGGTGGGGTAAACGAAACCGACGCTCTCCACGTCCGCGCCGATGGCCGGCGCCTCGGCATTGCCCATCGAATACAACCCGAAGTCCGGCAAAACCTCCGCCAGGCTCTTCGCGGCCTTCAGACAGTTTCCTGTACCCGAAAAATAAAACACAATATGCTTCATACAAAATTCTCCTTTCGGAAAGCCGCATCGCATCGGCGGCGCATTCTCTTCTGTGGCGGGATTGTGCGTTACGCGCCCAAAATGTCCTGCTCGCTCATCCCAAGATATTCGGCGATTTCGGTGATGGGCAAACCGCCGGATTTCATTTTGCGCGCGGCTTCCTTTCGTCCAATATGTTCAGAGCGAACAGCGGGCGCAGGCTCGCGTATCTGTTTTCATTCATTTTAGTACCTCTTTCGTCAAATGTAAATGTATTGCTCATCCATTATTAGCAAAATATAACATTTTACAATAAATGTCAATACTTGGTACGGAAAACAAATACAGGCGCAATGAGGGTTGCAGTTCATGCCCAACCGTCATTGCGAGGGTTGCGGTTCATGCCCAACCGTCATTGCGATAATGGTGCTTCTCAAAACACGAAGTGTTTTGCAAGAAGACCTTATGCAACACTTTCCAAAATCTTTGATTTTGTGAAAGTGACTGAGGGAGCGCAGCGACCGCGGCAATCCATGAACCACTGGATTGCTTCGCTTCGCTCGCAATG
>JAITMX010000136.1 GCA_031290775.1 Eubacteriales Family XIII. Incertae Sedis bacterium | reverse complement strand
TCGGCAAGCAGACGCTGCAGCAGCCGCAGGCGCGGGTACATCATGCACAGCCACTTGTCGTGGCGCGACAAGTCCTCGCCCTCTTTGCCCACGACCTCGCCAAGCCACCTCTTGATTTTCGGGTCGTTCACGTTGTCGTTGTAGGCCCAGCCCTCGTTGCCCGTGTTGTACGGCGGGTCGATATAGATGCACTTGACGCGCCCTTCGTACTGCGGCAGCAACGCTTTCAGCGCGTGGAGATTGTCGCCCTTGATGAGCATATTGCCGGACGCAGGGCGGCCCTGTGCCAGCTCGCCGAACGTGTACTTGCGGTCAAGTACGCGGAACGGCACGTCGTTGTGGTGGCTTACGACCTTTTCCTTGCCAAGCCACATTAATCTCGGCATTAGCTGTCCCTCCCTGCGTTTTGCCGGTTTCTCGCGGCTTTGGTTCGCCCGTCCATAGGTTTTGGCGCGTCTTTCGGTATGAGGTACGTCCTGCTCACCTTGACAACGCCATCGATTTTCCCGTTGGCGCAAAGAAACTGGGCTTGCCGTATCGTAACGCCCCATTTCGCGGCAGCTTGTTCAGGCGTAATCCATTCAAAGTCCATACTCATACCTCACCTATACCAAACTTTAGTATATCACGTTCGAGCGAAAATTGCAATAGATTTTTGACACAGAGCGGCTTTGTGCGTTACAGTTGTGCCATGAGACAGGTTGCGGATTTTACGGAACAATTTGAGCGCTGCCTGATGAACGAACCCGCCTTTTGCACGGCGGCGTGCCCGTTCGGCCTTGACGTGCGCAAATTTGTGGAGCTGATCAAGCAAGACCAGCTTTCCGCCGCGTACAAACAATACCGCGATGCCGTCGTTTTTCCGGACGTCGTGCCGACGCTCTGCGACCGGCCCTGTGAAAGCGTTTGCCCGCTTGGCGGCGTCGACCGGCCGATTGGCCTGCAAGGCATTGAGCGTTTCGTCACGGAAAACGCCGGAGGGCAGGCGCCGGCGGTCTACAATCTGCCCGCGCGCGGCAAGCGCGTCGCCGTGATCGGCGCCGGGCTTTCGGGACTCGCCTGCGCGCTCAAGCTCGCGCAAAGAAAATACGAGGTCGCCATTTTTGAAGCAGCGCCGGAGAGCCGCGCGGCGGCGCTCCCGGGCGTCGCGCGCCAGTTTGGCTTTGAAAAAGGGGTGCTCGCGGACATCCTGAAAACGGGTCGCGCGATATCATGCCGGGATGAGATTCTCGCGCTCGGCGTGGACGCCGTCTATGTCGCCACGGGCGAGGGAGGCGCGGATTTTGGGCTTCCCATTCGGAACGCCGCGCCGGACAGGCTGCCCGCCTTGATTTCCCCCGGCTTCGTTTCTCCGGGTTCAAACCAACGCGGCGGCCTGCACGACCTCGCCGCCAAAGCCGGCGTGGCATGGATCGCGGGCGGGGCGCTCACCGGCAGCAAAGACGCCCATGCCATCGCGGACGGCATCCTCGCGGCGGCCGCGATCGACGGCTATTTGCGGACTGCCGTCCTGCGCGGCGAAAGGCCGTCCCGCAAGACGGCAATGCGCCTCGCGCCAATCCACCTCGAACGAGGAACTCAGGGGGACGGTCCTGTTGGGTCGCAAGCGACCCAACAAACTCAGGGGGACGGTCCTTTTGGGTCGCAAGCGACCCAAAAGGACCGTCCCCCTGAGTTCCCTGAGTTCCAAGCCGAGGCGGCCCGCTGCCTTATGTGCCGCTGTGACGCCTGTATGGCCTACTGCGATTTGCCCGCCTACGCAAACAAATGGCCGCCGCGCATCCGCGACGAGGTCTTCGCGACGACGCTGCCCGGAAAAGCCGAGGTCAAGGCAACGCCGGCAAAGAGGCTCATCAACACGGACAATCTCTCAGGCGTCTTCGCGGACGTCTGCCCCGTCCATATCGATATGGACGGGCTGTTGCTCGCCGGCAGGCAAAGCATGCACCGGCAGGGGAAGATGCCTTGGGCCTTCCATGAATTTTGGCTGCGCGATATGGCACACGCAAACGGGGGCAGGGCGGCGCTTGCAGTGGACACGCGAGTGGACACGCGGCAGGCCGAAAGCGCGCCCACGCCGCGCCCGCTCGCGTTTTTTCCGGGCTGCCAGATCGGCGCAGGGGCGCCCGGCCTCGTCCTCGCCGCATGGCAGGAGCTAAACGCGCTTGCCGCGGAAAAAAGAATCTCCCTTTCCGGCCTGATCCTGCGCTGCTGCGGCGCGCCCGCCGAATGGGCCGGCGACGAAGCGCTTTTCCGCGAGGCCGCCGAAGCGCTGCGCGGAGACTGGGAAGCGCTCGGGCGCCCCACCCTCGTCTGCGCCTGCCCCTCCTGCATGCGCGTCATCGCCACACGCCTGCCCGAAATCGAAACCGTTTCGCTCTACGAAATCCTCCCGGCGGAAAGACACGAGACAAAAGGGGACGGTTCATCTGTCTTGCTTCGCAAGACAGATGAACCGTCCCCTTTTGTCTCGCCCCAAGCCCGGGAATGGGCTGTTTTCGACCCCTGCGCCGCGGCGCGGCTGCCGGGCGAGGGCAAGTCGGCATCCCTCCGGCAAAGCGTGCTCGACCACGCAAGAGGCCTCGGCCTGAAAACAGCGCCGCTACAGGTCCAGTCGCAAATCGCGCGCTGCTGCGGTTACGGCGGCCAGCCGGAAGGCGCCGATCCCGGTTTCGTCCGTGCCGTGCGAGAAAACCGCGCGGCCGAAAGCGATCTGCCCTATCTTTGCTATTGCATGAACTGCCGCGAAGCTTTCTTGAAAGCCGGAAAACCGTCCGCGCACATCCTCGAGCTGCGCTATGCGGACGATGGCCGGAGCGGGGGACAGGAAGCCAATCCCCTATCATTCGCCGCCGCCCGGTTCGCCGCCATCCCCCCGGCCCCGCCCGAGCTGAGCCCGTCGCGCCGCCGCGAAAACCGCGAGCGCCTGCACGAGGCCTTGGCCGGGAGAACAGAACTCAGGGGGACGGTCCTTTTGGGTCGCGAGCGACCCAAAAGGACCGTCCCCCTGAGTTCTGGCTTTGAGCTCGGCTTTGCGGACGGCGTCCTCGCGCGCATGGACGAGGACAGGATTCTGATGCAAGACATCCGCGCGGTCTTGGACAGCATACGCAAAACCGGAAAACGCGTCTACAACCCCGTGACCGGCGCGCGCAGCGGCAGCCTCATGATCGGGCGCACCACCTACTGGGTCTGCTACCGGGAAGACACAAGAGCCGTCCCTCTCCCCCCCCTGCTGACCGTTACCTCCGCTTATGCGCATCGCCTTGCCATCGAACACGAAGAAGTCTGGGCGGGCATACGGCAGGACAGGCCCACGCCAAGCGGTGAAACAAAATGACGGAAGAAACATTGATCTGTGAATACTGCGATGCGGCGATGCAAGAAATGGAAGCGGCGTTTTCCTACCTCGGCCGCTCTTTCAGGCACAAAGTCATGCGCTGCCCCGTGTGCGGCCTCGTCTATATCCCCGAGGAGCTTGCGCGCGGGCGTATGCGCGAAGTCGAAATGGCGCTGGAGGACAAATGAACTCAGGGGGACGGTCCTTTTGGGTCGCTCGCGACCCAAAAGGACCGTCCCCCTGAGTTCCCCCTGGGTTCCCGGGTTTCAGCGCTTTTCGGAGGATGTCTGCACGGCAACGATGACAAGCCGACCGTTTTCGTGCGTGTATTCGCAGGTAGACAGCAACAGGATCTTTTCTCCGAATATCGGTGCAAACGAAGGGTTTTCGACTTGTGAAACCTTCCGGGCCTGTGCCATAAAATCGTCAAACGTTGCTTTGTCTTCGAACCGGCTGTAATTGTAATACGCAAATTCGCTCTCTTCGCCCGTGCCTACCGCAAGCGAAAACAGGCAGTAGATCTTGTATTCATTTCGTGCTGTGAAGGTATCAAAAATAATAGTCTCGTGTTTCTGCAAAAAATCCACGTCGAGAAAATCGCCGAGGCTGCCAAACATGGCGCCCGTCTTCATGCGGTGCCCATAGATGGTCACAACGTCCGTCGGCAAATTGACATCGCTGATATCGGCCGCAAACAGCGAACCCGACGCGGAATATTCCTTTTCGAAATTTTTGTCGAGATAATATTCCGGGCTTTTTTTTGTCTGCATGACGGGGTAGCTGATGCGTGTGCCGGGAATCCTGAGCCAGCCGGCCATATCGCCGTTTTTCGCGCGCAGGCCTTCGTAATACGGCAGCATATCCGCGTACGTCAGGCTGCCCCCGCCCGATCCGCCGGCATCATTTGCAATCTCGGCAGGGAGCAGCTGCTCAAAATCTTTCTCGGCCGCCCGGTCTGC
>JAITMX010000072.1 GCA_031290775.1 Eubacteriales Family XIII. Incertae Sedis bacterium | reverse complement strand
GGGCGCATCTTTCGCCAATGCGGCTCTTTCTTATCAAGAAAACAAGCTGCTCTCGGCGCTCGAATCCGGCTGGTTCAAAAGCGCCGCCGCGGAAACCCGCCGCGCGCTCGCGGAGATGGAGCGCTGTTTCACCGTGCGCTACGGCGCGGACGGCGCAAGCGAGATGGACGGCTGGATCTACGGCGCCATCATGAGCGGCGGCAAACGCCTCCGGCCCATGCTCGTGCGCCTCTGCGCGGGCTTTGGCAACGGCGGGGCAGGAAAGCAGGCAAGCGCGCAAACAGGCGGGCAAACGCCCCGCGAGGAAACCGTCATAAGTATTATGTCAAGCATTGAGCTGATACACAGCGCCTCCCTCGTCCACGACGACATCGTCGACCGCTCGCCGCTGCGGCGCAGCCACGCGACAATCAACGCCGCGAAAGGCGACGGCTACGCCGCCATGTGCGGGTTTGCCATGATCTCGGACGCGCTGGGGCTCATCGGCGATGACTGCCCCGAAAGGATCCCCGAAATCATCGCGGCCATCCCCATGCGGATGTGCGACGGCGAGCTCCGCCAATTCGATGTCGAAAACAAGCCGGAACGCCAATCGGAAAGCGAATACTTCCGCCGCATTGCAGGCAAAACGGCTGTCCTCATCGAAGGCAGCTGTGTCTGCGGCGCGGTCTGCGGCGGCGCTTCCGCAGAGACGGAGCGCTGCCTCGCCGAATATGGCCGCGCGCTCGGCATGCTTTTCCAGCTGCGCGACGACCTGCTCGATTATGAGGCGGGCCCGGCAGACGGCAAACCCGTTTCGCAGGACATGGAGCGCGGCCTCTACTCGCTGCCCCTGCTCTACGCGCGCCGGTTTTGCGCGGAAAACGACCCGGCGGAAGCGGCAAGGCTCGATGCCGCCATGCGCAAACAGATCAAGAGCCCGGCAGACCTCCGCTATCTGGCAAGCATCGCGGAAAAATCCGGCGGCATCGCCTATACGCGGGGTGCGATCGGAAACGAAGCGGGCAAGGCTTTCGCGGCGCTTTCGGCGCTGCCGCAGGGGCCGTATGCCGAAGCGCTCGCGCTGCTCGTCACCGCCCTGGCCGGCACCGCAGATGCGCGGCGCGCGCCGGAAGGCCGGAAAGTTGTGAGGCTAAACCATGACAGACCATGAAACACTTGCCCGCCTGATGGCGGACGCGGACGTGCGCCAATACGACTGCTACCAATGCGGCAAGTGCAGCGGCGGCTGCCCGATGGCGGACGCCATGGACCTGAAACCGCGCGGCGTCATGCGTTGCGCGCAGATCGGCTCGCTCGGCCGCATCCTAAACAGCAATACCATCTGGCTTTGCACCGGCTGCGGCGCCTGCGCGGACCGCTGCCCGCACGACGTGAACGTGCCCGCCCTCATCGAAGAGGCGCGTTACGAAGCCGCGCGGCGCGGATTGGGGCGGCACGACAGCGAAGTGCTCAACAAGGCTTTTGTCGCGAACATCAAAGCCTTTGGCCGCAACCACGAGATGCTGCTCGCGGGGCTGTACAACGTGCTCGCGCTGAAGCCGATACAGGACATGGCGAGCGTCCCGCATATGCTGAAAAAGAATCTGATCGGAATCAAGCCAAACCGCATAGGCGCGACGCGGGAAATCGCCGAGCTCATAGAACGCGCGGAAAAATGGGACGATCCCATGGTGGCAACGGGGCGTTCCCAAACCCCGGAGGTGAAGAAATGAAACGCTACGCGTATTTTCCGGGCTGCGCCAGCGAAAGCACCGCCAAATCGGCAACGCTCGCCAACGAATTTGTCTTTGGACGGATCGGCATTGACCTCGTGGAGATTGAAGACTGGAACTGCTGCGGCGCGACGTCGGCGCACACGCTTTCAAGCGCCTTGGGCCTCGCGCTCCCCGCGCGCCCGCTCGCGCGCGCCGAGGCGGACTGGCCGGAGCTCGACGTCGTGACCGGCTGCGCGTCGTGCTACGCGCGCCTGAAACTCGCAAACCACCGTGTCCGCGCGGACAAAAGCGAGCGTTACATGGTCGAAAAGATCATCGGCAAACCCTACGAGGCAAAACGCGAGGTGCTGAACTTCCTCGACATCCTGTCGGATCCGGCTGCGCGCGCGAATATCGGGGCCGCCTTGCTGCGCCGCTTCAAAAACCTGAAGGCGGCGTGCTACTACGGCTGCCTGAACGTCCGCCCGGCCGAGATTACCGGCGCGGAAAACCGCGAAAACCCGATGGCCATGGACGAGATCGCCGCGCTGACGGGCGCGGAGCCGGTCGAATGGGGCTTCAAGACAGAGTGCTGCGGCGCCGCCCACCAAAACGACGCGGCGCTGGAGGCCCGCCCGCTTGCGGGGCGCATCCTCGACAACGCGCGCGCCTGCGGCGCGGACGTCATCCTGACGGCATGCCCGATGTGCCAGCTAAACCTCGAAATGAGGCAGGGCGAGTATATCCGCAAACGCGAAGAAAAGCGGACCGGGAAAGCGCGGTTTCCGCTTCTCGACATGGTCTTGCCGCCGGACCCCGAACAGGCCATCCCCGTGCTCTCCATTACCGAGCTGCTCGCGGTCGCGATGGGCGCGGGAGGCCGCCGCCTCGCGCTCGACGCGCATTTCGTGCCGGTGGGCCGTCTCATCGCGGGTGCGCTTGGCGGCAGGGAAAGCGAGGCCATCCTATGAGCAAGGTCGGCGTTTTTGTCTGCCACTGCGGCACAAACATCGCGTCCGCGCTCGATGTCTTCAAGGTGGCCGAGGCCGCGCGCGCGCTTCCGGGCGTCGCCCATGCCGCCGAGTACAAATATATGTGCTCCGAGCCGGGCCAGCAGCTCATCCTTGACGCCATCAACGAGCACGGCCTGAAACGCGTCGTGATCGCGTCCTGCTCGCCGCGCATGCACGAGACGACATTCCGCAAGATGCTGAAAAAATCCAAGATCAACGAGTATCTGCTCGAAATCGCAAACATCCGCGAGCAGGACGCTTGGGTTCACGCGGATTTTGAAAAAGCGACGGAAAAGGCCATCGATCTCGTGCGCATGGCGGTCGCAAAGGCGTTGAAAGACGAGCCGCTGAAAGCGCAGACAATCCCGATTACCAAGCGCGCCTTGGTCATCGGGGGCGGCATCGCGGGCATACAGGCCGCGCTCGACATCGCCGACGCCGGCCACGAAGCCGTGCTGCTTGAGCGCGAGCCGTCCATCGGCGGCCACATGGCAATGCTTGACAAGACCTTTCCGACGCTTGACTGCTCGGCCTGCATCAGCACGCCGAAAATGGTCGACGTCGGCGCCCACCCCAACATCACGCTTTTGACCTCAGCGGAAGTGGATGCCGTCAAGGGCTATATCGGCAATTTCACGGTCACAATCCGCAAAAAAGCAAACTATGTCAACCACGACATCTGCACGGGCTGCGGCGCCTGCGAGCAAAAATGCCCCGTCAAAACGGACAGCGCTTTCAACCGCGGCCTGTCCAAACGGACGGCGATCTACAAGCTATTCCCGCAAGCCGTGCCCTCAAAGCCTGTTATCGACGCGGAGAGCTGCCTGAAGCTAAAAAACGGCAAATGCGGCGTATGCGAAAAAGTCTGCCCGCTCGGCTGTATCGACTATGGCGACGAGGACCGCCTTGTGGAGATGGATTTCGGCGCCATCATCGTCGCGACGGGCTACCGGCCCGCAAAGTGGCAGCGGATGTACGACGAATACGGCGCGGGCCGCTACGCGGACGTGATCGACGGCCTGCAGTTTGAGCGGCTTGTCAACGCCTCCGGCCCGACCGAAGGCCATATCGCGCGCCCCTCGGACGGCAAGGCGCCAAAGACCGTCGCCATCATCAAATGCGTCGGCTCGCGCGACCCCAAAAAAGGCCACGCTTACTGCTCGCGCGCCTGCTGCATGGCCGCGGCCAAGCACGCGCACCAGCTCATCGACAAACTTCCGGGCAGCCGCGTCTTTGTCTTTTACATCGACGTGCGCACGCCGGGCAAGGGTTACGAAGAATTTTACGACCAAACGCGCAAGGACGGCGCCGTTTATGTGCGCGGCCGCGTGTCGCGGATATACAAAGAAGGCGATACGCTCGTCTGCCAGGGCGAAGACACATTGCTCGGCAAACAGGTACGCGTCCATGCCGATTTGGTAATCCTCGAGACCGCGATGGAGCCGTCGCCCGGTTCGGGCGCGCTGCTCGGGCTGCTCGGCTGCGCGAAAGACGCGGATGGCTGGGTCACGGAAGCCCATCCAAAGCTCCGCCCCGTCGAAACGCAGGTCGGCGGGGTTTTTCTCGCCGGCGCCTGCCAAGGGCCCAAAGACATCCCCGACACCGTCGCGCAGGCGTCGGCGTCCGCGGCCAAAGCCATCGGGCTGCTCAACAAGGACGAAATGGAGACATCGCCGATGATCGCAAAGATCGAAGAGGACAAATGCTCAGGCTGCGGCGCCTGCGGGCCCATCTGCCCCTACAAGGCGATCGCGCTCGAAAAAATACCGGCCCGCGACCCGGGCACAGGCAAAAAGATTGAGCGCCTCGTCGCCCGCGTCAACGCCGGCCTCTGCCAAGGCTGCGGCGCCTGCACGGTCGCGTGCCGCACGGGCGCCATCGACCTGCTCGGCTTCCGCAACAATCAGATCCTTGAGGAGGTGGATGCGCTATGGCTGTAGATTTTGAGCCGAAAATCCTCGCGTTTTGCTGCAATTGGTGCACATACACGGGCGCCGACCTCGCCGGGCAAAGCCGCATGAAATACCCCGAAAACGTGCGTGTCGTGCGCGTGCCCTGCTCGGGCCGCGTCAACCCGCAGTTCATCCTGCGCGCTTTCCGGCGCGGCGCGGACGGCGTTTTGGTCTGCGGCTGCCACCCCGGAGACTGCCACTACGCGACGGGCAATTATTTCACGCGCCGCCGCTTCATGCTCATGCGCGAGCTGTTGGAATTTAACGGCGTCGATCCCGGCCGTTTTCACGCGCGCTGGATTTCGGGCTCGGAAGCCGCGAAGTTTCGCGACACGGTTTCCGAGGTGACGCGGACCGTAAAGGCCCTCGGGCCGAATGAGCGCTTTCAGGAAGCATCGGGTGAGGAATCGTAAAATGACAAACGGGCAAAAACAGCAATTGATACGGGACCGGGCCGCGGCGCTGCTGGCGGACGGCGCGGTCTCGTGCATCGTCGGATGGCGGCAGACGCGCTTTGCGGGCAAAACGGCGGTCTGTTTCGTGCGCGCGCCGGAGGACGCCACCCTGCTCGTATGGAACGAATACACAATCCCGCTGACGGCAAAATACCTGGCGGACGAACGCTGGACAGGCGGAAAGGCCGGCATCCTGGCGCGCGGCTGCGACAGCAAGGCGATCAACCGCCTGCTGCGCGACAATCAGCTCGAGCGGGAAAAGCTCTATATCGTCGGCCTGCCCTGCGAAGGCAAAGCGGACGAACGCTGCCGCCCATGCCGGCAAAAAACGCCGCTCGTTTACGACGAGCTGCTTTGGGAGGAGGACAGCGCGGCGGACGGCGGCGGAACCTCGGCGGCAGACGCCGACGCGCCCGGACGCGGCCGGTTTTTCCGGGCGGACGAGGTCTCGGCGCTCGGCATAGACGCCAGATACGATTACTGGGAAGACGTCTACGCGCGCTGCATCCGCTGCTACGCCTGCCGCAATGCCTGCCCCGTCTGCAGCTGCCGCGAATGCTATGTCGATATGCACCGCGCCGGGTTTCAAAGCAAGCGGCAAAACGCCGCCGACAACCGCGTCTTTGGCGTCACGCGCGCCTTTCACGTCGGCGACCGCTGCATCGAATGCGGCGAGTGCGAGCGCGTCTGCCCGATGGGCCTGCCCATCCTTGGGCAAACGCAAAAAGTGATTCAAACGGCGGAGGCGCTCGCGGGCGCGCCCTACGAAGCGGGCCTGAACGCGGAAGACGAAAACTTCCTCGGCAAATTCGACCTCGACGACAAGGACGCCTTCATGTAGCAGGTACATGGAAAAAGGACGGCGCCTGCTCTGAGGTGCAGTCAATAGCTCGTCATTGCGAGCGAAGCGAAGCAATCCAGCGAATCATAGATTGCTTCGGTCGCTGCGCTCCCTCGCAATGACAGCGATTTATCAGGGCGCCTCGCAATGACAGCGATTTATCAGGGTGCCTCGCAATGACAGCGATTTATCAGGGTGCCTGAACAGGCACAAAGAAAGCGACAGGCAGATGGACAAAAACACAAAACTCATTCAAAAGACGGCGCTGCCGGATGCGCTGGCCGCCCTGCTGCCGGATTACCGCGTCTTTGCGCCGGCCGGCGAAAACGAAAGGCTGGCGTTCACGCGCATTGACGCGCAAAACGCCTTTGCGCTTTGCCTCTCGGGGACGCCCCTCATGCCGCCGAAAGAGCTGCTTTTCCCGCGTTCGGAAACGCTGTACGGCACGGATATCAAAACCGGCGACGTCTCTCTGCCGCAAACAGCCGGCCCCACCGCCGTTTTCGGCGTGCGCCCCTGCGACGCGCACGGCATCGCAAACCTCGACTGCGCCTTCCTCGAAAAAGGCTATGTGGACAGCGCCTACGCCGCCAGGCGCGAAGCGCTGACTCTCATCGTGCTCGCCTGTGCGCAAATCCCCTACGAAACTTGCTTTTGCGACTCGATGGGTGGCGGTCCCGCGGGCAGCGAGGGCGCGGATGTCTTGCTGACGGAAACCGAGGACGGCAGCGCCCTGGTCGCAGCGTTTCTCACGGGCAAAGGCCGCGCGGTCAAGGCGCTCTGGGCTGCGGCGGGCCTGCTCTCCGATACGGGCGCGGACGCAACCACAAAGAGCGCAAATCCGGCAAAAGCCCCCCCGCCCTGCAATCTGAGAATAAGCAAAGACAAAGGCCTCGCCGCCAAAATAGCCGCCGCTTTTGACGACCCGATGTGGGCCCGTTTCTCGGAAGCCTGCCTCGGCTGCGGCACATGCTCCTTTGTCTGCCCGACCTGCTATTGTTTTGACCTCGACTCGGAAAACCGCGGGGGAACCGCCGAAGAATTTCGCTGCTGGGACTGCTGCATGTTTTCCGATTACAGCCGCATGGCAGGCGGGCACAATCCAAGGCCGACCAAAAAAGAACGGCTGCGCAACCGTTATTTGCACAAACTCGCGTATTTTGACGAGCGTTACGGGCGGACACTGTGCGTCGGCTGCGGGCGCTGCATCGGCAAATGCCCTGCGGGCCTCGACATCGCCGCCGTCATCGAATGGGGAGGGACGCTATGACGCTCACGCATGGCTGCGGCTGCGCGGGCAACCCGCTCATCCCCAAAAGCTGCACGATTCTCAAAATCACGGAGGAGACGCCCGACGTCAAGACCTTTCGTCTGCGGGCGGCGGACGGCACAAAACCCTTTGCGCCCATGCCCGGCCAGCTTGCGATGATTTCGCTTGCGGGCGTCGGCGAGGCGATGTTTTCGGTCACGGCGCAGGGCGACGATTGGATTGAGTCGTCGATCAAGCGCGTCGGCGAGCTGACCGAGGCCCTGCACGACGCGGGCGAAGGGGACCGGCTCGGCGTCCGCGGGCCCTACGGCAACCACTTCCCGGCCTCGAGCCTCAAGGGCAAAAACCTGCTCTTTGTCGGCGGCGGCATCGGCATTGCGCCCGTGCGCTCGCTCATTCTCTACGCCCTCGAGCGCCGCGCCGACTACGGCGATATCGACGTGCTCTACGGCTCGCGCTCCTACGCCGACCTCGTCTTCAAAGAAGACCTCTTTGAAAACTGGCCGGGGGCGCTCGGCACGCACATCACGGTGGATGCCGGGGAAAGCTGTTGGCAGGGCCATGTCGGTTTCGTGCCGGCCTACCTCGAGGAAATGGCCTTTTCGCCGGAAAACCGCGCCTGCATCCTCTGCGGGCCGCCCATCATGATCAAGTTTTGCCTCGCCGCGCTTGAAAAGATGGGGTTTTCCAAGGAAAACATCATCACAACGCTCGAAATGCGCATGAAGTGCGGCATCGGGAAGTGCGGCCGCTGCAACATCGGCAGCAAATACGTCTGCCTTGACGGGCCCGTTTTCACGATGGCGGAATTGGACGAATTGCCCGATGAAAAATAACGCGAAGGCCGTTTCTTTGTCGAATATCAGCGCCCTGCTGCTCATCCCGAGCGAGCTTGCGGGCTGTATCCGGCGCAAGGGCTGGCAGCGCCTCACGCCGCGCTCCGTCGTCGAGCTCGCCGCGCCGCAGACGTGGGGCGCAAGCGTTATGCCCGTCATGCTGGCCGGCGCGCTCACGATCGCGCAGACGGGCCGCCTGCCGGTCCTGCTGTTTTTCTCGCTGCTCGCAACCTCGGTCTGCCTGCAATGCGCCGTGAATACGCTCAACGACTATTCGGATTTCATGGCAGGGGTCGACCGCCGCGAAAACTGCGGCGACCCGACGGACGCGTCCCTGATCTACCACGACTACGAGCCCGTGCTCGCCTTCGTGGTCGGCGCGGGCTTCATCCTGCTCAGCCTGATTTGCGGCCTCTACGCCATCATAGCCGTCGGCCCCGTCTTGCTGGCCTTTGGCGCGGTCGGCGCCGCCGTGGTCTTTCTATACTCCTACGGCCCCCTGCCGCTTTGCTACACGCCCGTCGGCGAAGCGCTTTCCGGCATCGTCATGGGCGGCATCATCCCCTTTGCCTGCGTCTTTGCGATGACAGGCTCGCTCTCGTGGGGGACAGCCGTATACAGCATCCCCCTCATCATCACGATCGGCCTCATCATGCTTTCAAACAACGGCAGCGATATCGAAAAAGATCTGGCGTCGCGCCGCATGACGCTGCCCGCCCGCATCGGCCGCCGCGCCACGCTCAAACTGCACGCCGCCCTGTTCGCGGCGGCGGTGGCCTGCGCCGCCGCCGTCATCCTGCTGCGCGTCCCCGGCGGCGCGTGGCTGCTGCCGCTCTTCCTCGCGTGGGTCGTCCCGCAGGAGCGCCGCCTCGTGAAAAACGGCCTGAAGCCCGATGGCCGCGTCCGCTCGATGTCGCTCTCGACAGGCGTCAACATCCGGCTGAACGCCGTCTACGCAACGATGATCCTGCTAGCTATCGCCCCACAAACGTTATTGCCCAATTGACAGAAACCGCGATTCGTGTTTGAATGGACTTACAAAAGAATGGAGGCAACATTATGGGAAAAACTCTGAAGTATATGTTCGGTATCGGAACCGCCATCGTCGCAATCGGCGTCGCCATCTTCCTGATCTTCACGTATTGGGAAAAGATCCTCGCCTACACGGCGGCCGGCGCCCGCGTCGCCAGCAACATCCTGAGCCAATTCACAGGCGACACAATCGACGGCGACGACCCCACCGACTATTACGACATCTGAAAGGCATCGGGCAAAGCGAAAGCCGTGGCCGTTACGCGCGCCTGAAAAAGCGTAGCCCCCCGCCGTTGCTATGTGATGCGCTAAGGAAGCGGTGAGAAATAAATTGGACATTTGGTTTGTCTTTTTTCCGCCTGACTGCGTTGCAAAGCCTCGCCGTACTACCAGTACGGCTACGTTTTGCGCCTTGTCAGCCGAAAA
>JAITMX010000026.1 GCA_031290775.1 Eubacteriales Family XIII. Incertae Sedis bacterium | reverse complement strand
CCGCTTCGGCAGGCAACAGCGACGCGGCGCTCATCGTGCAGACGGCGCTTGACTACTCCGACCAGATTCTGTCGGAGATCAGCGACAGCGCGGTCAGCTCGAAGGACTCGCTGACGTTTGCGGCGATCACGGACCCGGGAAAGATAACTCTCGACAATCTGCTCGAGTTCACGCAGTACCCGATCGCGACGGCGGCCGTCGAGTATTTTGTACGGTACAATTTCCAGGAGGCGCATTATTATTCGCCGGTATGCGATTCCTATGAGGCTGACGCGGGCAATACGGGCGTCACGTTCCATATCACCCCCGGAATCAAGATGAACGACGGCAACACGTTCGGCCCGTCCGACATCATTACATCGATCAAAGCGTTCCGTGAGCACAACGGCCTCGGCTGGCAGCTCGACTTTGTCGATTTGGACAAGGCGGAGATCATAGACGATGTCACGCTGCATCTTCCTTTCACCTTCAGCAACGGCGTTTGGGAATCCGGTTTCCAGATGCTCACATTGGTCAGCGGCGAAGCCTATGACGCCGTGAACGGGGACGAGAGCTTTTTCCAGGCGCCCATCGGGCCCCAGGCTTATGACGTCACGGAATGGGTTTCCGGCGACCACATCACGTTCACCCGTTTTGAAGACTACTACAAAGGCGCACCGCCCATCAAGACAATGACCATGAAAGTCATCAGCGACAGGACTGCCGCGTTTATGGCGCTCCAAAACGGGGACATTGACCTGCTTTGGAATATCAGCGCCGACCAGGTTGTATCGGTCTTTGAGAGCGACGATCTGGAGCAGGTGATCATGGGCGAAAACATGATGATCTTCCTCGGCATGAACTCCGGCGGCAATGAGGCGATCGCGGATTTCCGCGTCCGCCAGGCGATCAATCTTGCCGTGAACCGCCAGGACATCATTGACGGCGCTTATGACGGGCTTGCTTTCCCGGCCACCAGCATCTTGACCAAAGAAGCGGTAGGGTACGACCCGGCATGGGACGCGAGCCCCACAGTCCCGGCGCAGGATATCGAAAAGGCAAAGTCGCTGTTGGCTGACGCGGGCTACGCGGACGGCCTGTCGCTTCGCCTCATCGCGGAATCGACCATCAACTTCCAGCTTGTGACAGAGCAGTTGGTGGCGCAGCTCAGCGAAATCGGGATCGCGCTTGACACCCAGCTCGCGGACTACGCGACGACAAACTCCATCATGTTCAGCGACGACGTGTCGGGCTACGATTTGTTCCTGTTTGTCTGCCAGACTTCCGATGACGGGATATCGACCATCGACAACCCGATGCTCTACAACGCGACGCATCCTGAGCTTTCGGCTGACGGGTCTGGCGCCGGCTGGACGGCCATCTTTGACCAAATCCGCGCGGCAAATGATATCAGCGAACGCATCCAGCTGTACCGTGATTTGGACACGTATTTCTGGGAGAAAGGGCAGTATTGGGCCCCGCTTGCCGTAAGCCAGACCTACGTCGCCATGGACAAGGATCTGACGGGGCTCCGCCGCAACGGGTTCATGATTTACTTTGAGGATTCCTACTATCGGTAAGCATACTGCCTGATTTGCCTGCCGCTCGTACAATGTTGGTTCGGGCTGTGCCTGCGGATATTCGCGGGCGCAGCCCGAAAGGGCTGTTTTGATAGAATTGTCAATTGAGGGACAGAAGAGGTATTGATGGTTAAATATATCGTAAAACGGCTGATCTATATGATCCCGGTGCTGCTCGGCGTGGCTTTTTTGATTTCTATCATTCTCTATCTGACGCCGGGCGACCCCGCGAGCGTCATCCTCTCGTCGCAGGCAACGGACGCGATGCGCGACGCCTGGCGCCAGGAGCGGGGCTTGAACGACCCGTTTTTGCTGCAATATATCCACTTCATTGGCGGGATTGTGCTGCATTGGGACTGGGGCACATCCTATGTGAACGGGCTGTCCGTGACCGGCGACGTCATGCTGCGCTTTCCGAACACGTTTTTGCTCGCGTGCCTGACGACCGTCATCGCAATCATCATCGGCATACTGCTTGGCGTTTTTACCGCAAAACATCAGAACACATGGCTCGACACCACTTTTTCCGTTGTCGGCATGATCGGCATATCGATGCCGCAATTTTGGCTCGGCATGCTGCTCATCATCTGGTTTGGCCTCAATTTGCAATGGTTTCCCATCGCGGGGTTTGACGGCCCGAAGTATTGGGTATTGCCTTCGGTTGCGCTCGGCGTGCAAAACGCGGCCATCCTGATGCGGTTTACGCGGACGAGCGTCCTTGAATGCATGCGGCAGGACTATGTGCGCACGGCGAGGGCGAAAGGGCAGGTCGAGCGCGTGATTACGTGGCACCATATCGTGAGGAACGCGCTGATCCCAATCATCACTACAGTGGGCGCCTTGTTTGGGGGTGCGCTTGGCATGGCGATGATCCTCGAGCAGGTTTTCTCGATCAACGGCCTCGGCCGCCTGATGGTGGAGGCAATCGCAATGCGCAACTACCCGATCATCCGCGCGTCGGTGATGCTGCTCGCCGCAAGCTATAGTTTCATATACCTGGCGCTTGATTTGCTGTACGCCGCCGTCGACCCGCGCATCAAGACGGATTTCGAAAACCAGTCGGCGGGGCCGCGGAGAGCGCGTGTTTCTCGAAAGGGGGCGGCACATGCCTGATCAGACAATTGCCGTGCGGCAGCCGGACGAAACCGTCATTGTAAAGCAGCGGAGCATGTTTCGGCAGATTTTGGCCCGGCTTGTGAGAAACAGATCCGCCATGATCGGTTTTTGCCTTTTGATGATCATCGTCGTCCTCTGCCTGCTTGCGCCCGTCATTGCGCCGCAGGGCTTCAATGCGCAGAATATTTCCGCAAAATTCCAGCCCCCGTCTTTGAAGTACCCTTGCGGCACGGACAATCTGGGGCGTGATATTTTTGTGCGCATCCTGTACGGCGGCAGGATTTCCCTGCTGATCGGCGTCGTTTCCACGCTTTTCTCGGCGGCGATCGGCATCGTCATCGGGCTGTTCGCGGGTTATCGCGGGGGCAGCACCGACAATGTCGCCATGCGGATCATCGACATCGTCATGTCCATACCCGCCATTTTGCTTGCCATCACGATTGCGGCGGCGCTCGGCACCGGCGTGAACAGCGCGATCATCGCGATCGGCATCGCGTCGATACCCATTTTCGCAAGGCTCACGCGCGCGCCTATTATCCAAGTGAAAAACGAGGAATATATCGAAGCGGCGCGGGCAATCAGCGCAAGCCAGTTCCGCATCATGTTCAGGCACCTGCTGCCGAATATCCTGTCGCCGCTGATTGTGCAGATCACGATCAATGTCGCGCTGTCCATCATGCTTGCGGCAGGCCTGAGTTTTCTCGGCATGGGCGTACAGCCGCCAAACCCAGAATGGGGCGCCATCATCACTTCGGCAAAAGTCTATATCATCGACCATTCCTATATGGTCACGATGCCGGGCATCGCGATGGCTTTGACGGTCATATCTTTGAATCTTTTCGGGGACGGGCTGAGGGACTGCCTTGACCCGAGGCTGAAAATATAGTAGGGGCTTGGTATTGTGAGTAACAACATCCTTTCGGTAAAAAACCTGACCGTGAAGTACATTTCCCGCGAAATCGGCGTTTGCCACGCGGTCAATGACGTTTCTTTCGACGTGCAAAAGGGGGAGACCCTCGGCTTGGTCGGCGAGACCGGCGCCGGCAAGACGACAATCGCGCTGGGCATCATGCGGATCTTGCAAATGCCGCCCGCGCGCGTCGTGTCGGGCGAGATACTGCTCGACGACGAAGACCTGCTCCACGTGCCTGACGCCCGCATGCGCAGCATCCGCGGCGGCAGGGTCTCCATGATTTTCCAGGACCCCATGACCGCGCTCAACCCCATCGACAGGATCGGGGGCCAAATCAGCGAGATGGTGAGGCTCCATCTCAATCTGGACAAGGCGCAGTCTGTGGCGAAAGCGATGGAGATGCTGGAGATGGTCGGCATACCGGGCGCGCGTTTTGATGACTACCCGCACCAGTTTTCGGGCGGCATGAAACAGCGCGTCATCATCGCCATCGCGCTGGCGTGCAAGCCGGAGCTGCTCCTCGCGGACGAGCCGACTACCGCCTTGGATGTGACCATCCAGGCGCAGGTCTTGAATATGATGAACGAGCTGAAAACAGACCTCGGCACTTCGATGGTCTTGATTACGCACGACCTCGGCGTCGTTGCCGAAACCTGCGACCGCGTCGCGGTGATTTACGCGGGCGAAATCGTGGAGATCGGCGCGGCGGACGCCGTCTTTGAAAAGAGGAGCCACCCGTACACGACAGGCCTGTTCAACTCCCTGCCGGATATCACGGGGGGGCGCAAGCGCCTGATTCCGATTGCGGGCCTCATGCCGGACCCCACGGCGCTTCCAGAGGGGTGCAAATTTTCCCCGAGATGCCACCTTGCCGATGAGTCCTGCACGCAGGGGCCGGTGGCGCTGGGCCTTGAATCCGGCACCCACTTTGTCCGTTGCCTCAAAGCCAGCAAAAATCAGGGGGTATGAAATGAAGGCGCCTTTGCTTCAGGTGGAAAATCTGAAAAAGTATTTTGAAGTGCCCGGGGGCTATCTTCATGCGGTAGATGATGTGAGTTTCTCCATCGACTCGGGCGAGACTTTGGGCGTCGTGGGCGAGTCAGGCTGCGGGAAGTCCACCCTCGGCCGCGTCGTGCTTCATCTTTTGGACAGCACCGATGGAAAAATTATCTTTGAGGGCGAGGATGTCACGCGCGTGAACGCCGAAAAGCTCAAAGAGCTCAGGAGCAGGATGCAGATCATCTTTCAGGACCCCTTTTCGTCGCTCAACCCGAGGATGACGGTTTACCAGATGATTTCCGAGGCGCTCCTGATCTCGGGAAAAGTCCCGCGCGGGGAGATCAAAAATCGGGTCCTCGATCTGATGGATATCGTCGGGCTTGCCAGGCGTTTTGTCAATACGTACCCGCACGAGCTTGACGGGGGCCGCAGGCAGCGCATCGGCATTGCGCGCGCGCTGTCCATCCGTCCGGACTTCATCGTGTGCGACGAGCCGGTTTCCGCGCTCGACGTCTCGATCCAGGCGCAGATCCTCAATCTGCTGATTGACATCCAAACGGATACGGGTATCGCGTATATCTTCATCACGCACGACCTGTCAGTGGTAAAGCACATTTCCAACAATATCATCGTCATGTACCTGGGGCAGGTCGTGGAGCAGGTCGCGTCCGAGGAGCTGTTTACCAACCCGATACACCCATATACAAAGGCGCTGCTTGGCGCGGTGCCCATCCCCGTGGTGAATTACAACAAGGAGCGCATCTTGCTGAAAGGCGAGCTCAGCTCCCCGGTCAACCCCAAGCCGGGATGCCGTTTTGCCCCGCGCTGCGACGAGGCGCAGGAAAAATGCTTTTCGGACGAGCCCGAATTCCGGGAGATTTTGCCCGGCCATATCGTGAAATGCCATTTCGCCAAGCCGTAGCGCATCTGGCGCAGCGTCATTGCGAGCGCAGCGCGGCTGGCGCAGCGCCATTGCGAGCGCAGCGCGGATAGTGCAGCGTCATTGCGAGCGCAGCGCGGCAATCCATTATCCGCTGGATTGCTTCGCTTCGCTCGCAATGACGTAGGGTCGCTTCGCTCGCAATGACGTAGGGTCGCTTCGCTCGCAATGATGCGGCAGAGGCTGATGCCATAATTTTGTGCTATACTGTATCGTATGTTCAGCATAACGACACAGCAAATTGAGGCTTTTTTGATTATCGCGAAATACATGAATCTCTCCAACGCGGCGGAGACCCTGTATATTTCGCAGCCCGCGCTCAGCAAAACCTTGCAGCGGCTTGAAGACCGCATCGGCGTCCGCCTGTTTTTCCGCAGCAACCAAGGGCTCAGCCTGACAAAGGAAGGGGCATACCTGTACGAAGTGCTCGAGCCTCTGTACGCGAGCTTGAATGACGCGATCAACGAAGTGCGGTCGCTTTCAAAACAGCCGGCACGGCGGCTGCGGTTTACCCATACCTCGGTATACGATGTCGCGGAGATATTTTCGGAAGCCAAAGACCGCATCCACCAATTTGCGCGCGAATACCCGGATATCGAGCTGACCGAATCGCTCGGCGAATACCGGGATGTCCGCGCCGCCTTGGAATACGGCCACACGGACATTGCGATTGTCTATGATTTTGTATTGGACCGCATCAAAAACATCGCCTACAAGCGCATCACGCAGTTCCCGCTTTATCTGGCGATGTCCACAAGGCACCCGCTTGCGCAATCCGATACGGCGCCGCCTGCGGAAATGGTGGAAGACGAGACCTTTTACCGTGTCAGCTACCTCGACGACGAAGCGTCCCGCCTTGCCTATGAAGACGAGTGCCGCCAATCCGGCTTTTGCCCAAAAAACTTTGTGTTTCTCCCCAATATGCAAACGCTCTTCCACGTGCTCCGCGAAATGCGGGGGATGAGCCTTTGCACCAAATTCACGCATTTTGGCGGCGACGACGAGATCAAATACTACCCGCTGCCGCCGCTCCGGGACAAAAAGTATATCGTGGCTGCGTGGCGCCCGGACAGGCTGACCGCCGAAGCGCGCCTGTTTCTCAAAATGCTGCCCGGCGAGGAGCATTGCTGCTCAAAGGACAGCCGCCTCCCGGCGGCCTTTGGATGACGGGCAGGCATTGAAAACGGATTTTTTTCATCGGCAGATGTTTCAAAACATGCTGATGTTGGTATATAGAACAATAGCCGGCAAAAATAGAAACGGGCGCATGAACGCCAAATGGGAAGCAAAATGGGGAGAACAGCGAAAAAATCGGCGCGGGCAAAAATGAAGGCCACGGGCCGGCGGGGATATCCGGGCAGGATGCTCGCCTGCATCATGGCGGCAGCCATCGCGCTGTCTGCGGGCGCGGCCCCGTCTGCGGCAATGGCAATGGAAGAATCTCCCATGGGGGGGGGGGATTTATCATATAACATTTTCCGTTGACGATACTGTCGTCAAGGCAGCCTCGCTCGCGTATGAAGATGAGGGACAGACTATCTCGCTTGCAGAAAGCGACCTGCCCACTTCCGAGGAGATAGAAGCAGCCCTGCCGGCGGGCGCCGCCTTTGTCGGCTGGCAAGCCAAGGACGATCCCGCCGAAACCATCTATATCGCCGCCTATGATACCGCCGCCGGTGATGCAACCGCCGATGGTGACAACAATGATGGTGACGACAATGATGATGACGACAATGGCTCCGGCGCCGGCTATGCAAACATCGCCGACCTCCTTATTTCAAGCGATATCGTTTTGCAAGCGGTCATTGAGTCCGGTGAGGAACTTGCGGACGAGAGCGATGAGGATGCTCTCATCGAAGCTTTCGGTGGCGAGATATCCCCACTCAGCGCCGACCCCTCTACCCCATCCACCGGCGACGCCTGGGACGGCGTGCCAAGTACCATCGCGGGCAAGCATGTCTACTTTGGACAGTATCAGCACATCCGCTTTATGAAGAATAGTATCCCTAGCGGAAGCGTGAACCCTGTGGGCAACTACGAAACAGCTGTTACCCCTGGTCTCTGGAATGTCTACGGGCAAGAGACAGCCGGAGCCATCACGCTCCTCTCCCACTACAACTTGGATGCCTATCCTTTCAACGACCCATACACCAAGGGCAAGCTGTATGTCGGCTCCGATTTGTACAACTTCATCAACTCCATGCTCTCTTCTCCGCTGACCCCGGCCACCTCCGACTTCAGCGCACTGGAGAAAGCCAAGATGCAGACCACCGATGTGTTTACCGACACCCCGGTTTGGGAGTCTACCTCATTCAACGATACTTTTGACTCCACAGCCTATGGCCAGATACTCTATCCGGCATGGGGTCGCTTTGCCCCCAATAGCGCAGAAGGTGGATGGGTGTTCAGTGAGGCATACTGGAATGCTGACAACACGGTAAACCCCGACTATCTCTACAACAATTTGCGCTATGCCTATTACAATCTCGTCCCAAATGACGGCGCTACCAGCCCAAAGCCTGCATCTGATCTTGGTGGCTCAAAAAATCCGAGTTTATCATTTGAAAATGAGCTTTTGGGTAAATATACGTGGTTACGATCCCCGAGCACGGCAACGGGCAGCAATGGCCTCACGACGGACACCACAGGGCAAGTCTTGCTATACTCGCTGGCAGGCGTCCTTGGCGTGCGTCCGGCTTTCCAATTGGATTTGACCTCGGTCATCTTCCCTTCAGAAGTCGTGAACGGCACCCCTGCGCCCGCCCAGACTGCCGGTAAGGTTGACAGCGCTAACAGGAATACATACTACGAAGCGACTACTAGGCGGAACTATACTGAAGAAACCCCTGTCAAGAACTACAAGCTGACGCTTTTGGATAGCACGCTCATCGGCGGCGCGATGAGCGTGGGCGGCAATAGCTTCAACGCCGTCGCCCTGACCGGCAATTCCGCCACTGACACCGCCAACCACCCCACCGCCGCCGTGGTGCTTGGCGACAAGAAGACGGTCAGCGTCAGCGGCGCTACCGCCGGTACCCGCCCCACCTACAAGATTGTGGATTCGGGTCACAGCATCGTCGGCTACGGGCAGGGCGCGGTAGGTGACACAAGCCTTGATATTATCCCTAAAGCCCCTGACGGCAGTCACCTTGACGCAGGCCCCTACACCGTCTACGTCTGGGCGCAGCAGGATGCTGACGACAACTCCAACGCCGGCAGTCAGCCGCAGTGGTTCACTCTCGAGACCTCCTATGTATCGCTGACCACGCAGTCTAGCAACATCGCCTACGGCACGGTTACCACACCTGCCACCAGCCCCAACACCAAGGCGGCGGGCGACAGCGTCAACCTCGTGGCCGCAGCCACCACCACGCCCCCCGATTATCTGTTTGTTGGTTGGACAAGCAGCAATGGCGGCACATTTACTGACGCAAGCAATGCGAGCACGACCTTCACCATGCCGGCAAACAACACTACCGTGACCGCCAACTTTGCGTTGAAGGAATATACCATAGCGGTTACATATGAGACGAGAGGCGGCTCATTGCTTTCCGGCTCGCAGAACGAAACGGTTGATTATGGCGCGAGCTTCGGTACCGGCACCTCACCCGCGCTTAGCGTCCCATCAATTACGAAAAAGGTCTGCGTGGGATACAAACTTGACAGCGGCTCGCTTACTGCGCTGACCTCTTCGCCGATACTTACGAATATTACCGCCGGACACAGCGTTGTGCTGGTCTATGGCGACGACGACGACTCGAATGGCACCGAGGATGTGACCATCAATAAGGAATGGAAGATTTCGGGCGGAGCTGCGCTTATCGGTGTCGACACGCCCACGAAGCATATCAACGTGGGGCAAAATCTCACCGATGCGCACGGCGGCGTGACGCAGTCCGGCTATGAATATGTCGGCTACACGATAAACGGAGGGTCGCAGCAGACCGGAACGCCAAATTACGGACCGCTTGCCTATACGGACGATGGGCTTACCATCACCTATCTCTATAAGAGGGTTTATGCGCTTACGGTGCAGCCCAATAATAACACTTATGGCACAGTCACCACGCCTGCAACCAGCCCTACCAATCATGATTCCGGTGAGAGCGTCACTCTCGCGGCCGCGCCCGCCTCGGCAGCTTATGAGTTTACCGGCTGGACAAGCAGCAACGGCGGCAGCTTTGCCGATGCAAGCAGCGCGAGCACGACCTTTACCATGCCGGCAAACGATACTACCGTGACTGCCAACTTCACGCTGAAGACGTATACTATAACGGTTACCTATGAAACGAGAGGTGGCTCACTGCTTTCCGGCTCGCAGAACCCATCGATTGGCTACGGCGCGAGCTTCGGCACCGCGACTTCACCCGCGCTTGATGTTCCGCCGTTTACGAATAAAGTTTGCGTGGGATATAAGATTGACAGCGGCTTGCTTACTGCTGCTGCGCCAACGTCTTCGCCGATACTTACGAATATTACCGCCGCGCACAGCGTGGTGCTGGTCTATGGAGATGACTATGTGAACAGTTCCGGATCCCTCACTCCCGACGGCACCGAGGATGTGACCATCAATAAAGCGTGGAAGACCGTGGGCGAAGTTACGACGCTTACCGGCGTCGACAATCCGACGAAGCATATCAACGTGGGGCAAAATCTCACCGATGTGCACGGCGGCATTACGGAGTCGCATTATGAGTATGCCGGATATAAGATAAACAGCGGTTCTGCGGCGACCGGAGCGCCAAATTATGGGCCTCTGGAATATACGGACGATGGGCTTACCATCACTTATCTTTACGAGAAGCTCTACGCGCTGACAACGCAATCAAATAACAGTCTCTATGGCACGGTTACCACCCCGGCAAGCAGCATTGCCTATCACGCTGCCGGAGACTTGGTCAGCCTCGTGGCTGCACCCGCCTCTGTGGGCTATGAGTTTGCCGGATGGTCAAGCAGCAACGGCGGCAGCTTTGCAAGTACAAGCAACGCAAGCACGACATTTACCATGCCGGCAAACGATACCACCGTTACCGCCGGCTTTGGAACGACGACAGCCTACACGATAGTCACAGACCCGCAGACGTTTCTGACGGTAGATGAGGCGCAGGATATTCTCGCTGAAAGTGACGTGACCGGCGCGCTGTTTGACGCCGCGAATGGCGAAGCAAAACAGATAACCGGAGCAACGGCAACGGATACGGCAATAGAGACGAACGACAGTATTCAGGCCATCCCGGGCATTTACCCCGTGACTTTCAAGGTCACAGCGGATACCGGCGTGGAAGAGGATACGTATTTCATCGTGTATGAGGGCGATGTTGCGAACGGCAACAGCGACTACTTCATAGCGGCGAACTCGCCGATATATATGACGGTAGACGAAGCGGCTACGTTCCTCGGTGGCCCGGCTGACTATTACGGCGCAGCCGGAGTGAGCGGTTACAACTTCACCGGCTCCAGCCCGGTCGCCCTAACCGCAGGTAATGTAACCACTACAGGCACTCTTTCGGCGTCCGTCGGCATCTACTCAGTGAACTTCAAGGTCACAGCGGATGCAACGGTAAATGTCGATGTGTACTTCATCGTGTATGAGGGCGATGTCGCAAACGATAATGACGACTATTTCATCGCGGCCACCTCGCCGGTATATATGACAGTAGAAGAGGCAACTACGTTCCTTGCCGGAGCAGAGGATTACTACGGCGAAGCCGGAGTGAATGGCTATGACTTTACAGGGGGAACTCCTGCAGCGCTGACTCCGACGGATGTCAATATCACGGGTTCGCTTTCAGCTACTGCGGACATCTATACAGTGAACTTCGAAGTCAAAGCCGATACAACGGTAAACATCGATGTGGACTTCATCGTATATGATGGCGGTGTCACGGATGACGATGACGACTACTTCATAGCGGCGAATACGCCAATATATATGACGGTGGCAGAGGCGACAACGTTCCTTGCCGGTACAGAGGACTATTACGGCGAAGCGGGGGTCAGCGGTTACAATCTGACCGGCGCAAGTCCTGTCGCCCTAACCTCATCTAAGGTCACCACTACAGGCACTCTTTTAGCGTCCGTTGGCGTCTACCCGGTGAACTTCAAGGTCGCAGCCAAGCCCGCAGTCAATGTCAATGTGGACTTCATCGTCTATGAAGGCGGGGTCACGGACGACGATGATGACTACTTCATAGCGGCAAACTCGCCGATATATATGACGGTAGCAGAGGCGGCTACGTTCCTTGCTGGCTCGGCTGACTATTACGGCGAAGCGGGAGTGAATGGCTATGACTTTACAGGGGGAACTCCTGCAGCGCTGACTCCGACGGATGTCAATATCACGGGTTCGCTTTCAGCTACTGCGGACATCTATACAGTGAACTTCGAAGTCGACGCCGACCCAACGGTAAATGTCGATGTGGACTTCATCGTATATGAGGGCGATGTCACAAACGATAATGATGACTACTTCATAGCGGCCACCTCGCCGGTATATATGACAGTAGCCGAAGCGACGGCGTTCCTAAGCGGCACACCGGACTACTACACCGCCGCCGGTGTCACAGGTTACGACCTAACAGGCGTCAGCCCGGCAGCCCTCACATCTGCCGATGTCACGCGCACCGGAGCCCTCGCAGCGACTGTCGGCACCTACGTCGTCAACTTCAAGGTCACGGCCGATGCCAGCGTAAATGTAAATGTGGACTTTATCGTCTACGCCGGGAACACCACCGATAAAAATGCGGACTACTTCCTCGCGGCAAACACCCCAATCTACATGACGGTAACCGAAGCGACGACATTCCTAAGCGGCGCCGCGCCGGACTACTACGCCGCCGCCGGCGTCACAGGCTACGACCTGACCGGCGCCACGCCGCAAGCCCTGACCTCAACTGAGGTCACCACCACCGGCACCCTCACAGCCGCAGTCGGCGCCTACGTCGTCAACTTCAAGGTCACAGCCGACGCTACGGTAAACGTGGATGTGGACTTCATCGTCTATGCTGGCAGCACTACCAACGAGAACGCGGACTACTTTATCGCCGCCAACACGCCGGTCTACATGACAGTGGCACAGGCCACGGCCTTCCTTGGCGCCGCGCCGGACTACTACGCCGCCGCCGGCGTCAGCGGCTACGACCTGACGGGCGCAAGCCCAACGCCCCTGGCATCGCCGGATGTCGATGCCACCGGCGCGCTTGCGGCATCTGCGGGCATCTACGCGGTGAACTTCGCCGTCAATGCCGACCCGGCGGTAAACGTATATGTTGACTTCATCGTCTACAATACCGTCACATACGATGCCAACGGAGGCACGGGCAGCGTTCCGGGCGATTCCGTGAAGTACGCCGGCGGAACGGTGAGCGTGAAATTCTCGCCGCTGCCGGCCCGGCCGCACTATACTTTCCTCGGCTGGGCGCAGGCCGCATCGGCGCCGGCGCCCGCCTACACGAAGGCAGGCGCACAGACATTCCCGATCACAGCCGACACGACGCTCTACGCCATCTGGAGCCTTGACAGCCACACGGTCGCCTATCGCGGCAACGGCCATACTTCGGGCAGCGAGCCGGCCACGGCCACATCCGCGTACGGCAGCGCTTGGACGGTGGCGGCACAGGGCGATCTCGCGAAGAGCGGATACACCTTCCTCGGCTGGGCGGCCGACCCTGCGGCCGCATCGCCCACCCATGGCGCGGGCGATGCGGGCATACTGACGGACGACATCCTCCTCCACGCCGTGTGGTCGTACGACGGCGCCGCCGGCGGCAGCGCACCATCGGAACCGCCGAAGCCCCCTGCGCCCACGGTGTCCCTTGCGCCCACGGTGTCCCTTGCGCCACAGACGCCGCCAATCACATTGGCAGGGCCTCCGGCAATCATATCCGCAAACCCATCGCCGGAGCCCCCGGCGGATCCGGCAGATCCCCCGGCAGCGGACGTTGAGGAGCCCGCGGAGCCGATGGGCGGCGACGCGTCGGGGATGGGGGAAGCGGACAGCTCTGGCAATTCAATGGTATATGAAGGGCTGACGGTGGCGGATGAGATCAAGTTGGACGCGCAGACGGGCAATATCTTTGCCGATTTCGCAAACGGCAATATCCCGCCCGGAAGCAGCAGGACATCTGCGGCCTGGAGCCTGGCCTCGATGGCCCTTTCTGCCATTGCCGCCGCCATCTCCATCCTGCTGATTGCGGGCGCGGCCCTGCGCAAGCGGCGGGAGTGGCAAAAGGATGCGCTCGGTTTTGATGGGCGCGAAGCAGAGGGGAGGGGAATGAAGCGCGGTCGCGTATTGGAAACGCTGATATGCGCCATCGGCATCCTGGCATTCGCCCTTTGGCTCGCCCTCGACGCCCCGGGCCAGAAAGCGGTGGTTGTCATCAACAAATACACGCTCATGATAGCCATCGTGTTTGTTGCCCAGATCGTGCTGCTTGCGCTCTGCAAAGCGCGAAAGGGCAAGATCGGCAAGGATTTTGAAGACGGCGGGGAAAACAGCGCCCCCCGAAAAGCAAATTATTGAATAGTTAGAATTTTCGGACAAAAAATCAATTTGTTCGGAAATCTGCTTGCATAGTACAGACGCATGTGGTATACTGCGCCTGTATTTGCATAAAGCGACGGGAGGTGACTATTTTGGATATCGCACTGAAAATACTGCTGTTGGCCGCAAGTCTCGTGTTGATTGCGTTCGTATTGCTGCAGCAGGGCAACAGCGCGGGGCTGTCGGGTTCGATCGGCGGCGGCGCGGAGCAGCTCTTCGGAAAGAAAAAAAGCCGCGGCTGGGAACGCTTCTTCACAAAAATCACGATCACGGGCGCCGTCGTCTTTATCGCGGTCTCGCTGATACTCGTAGCTACAGAATGACGTGCGCGGCGCGTTGTTTTGTTTTTGTTGGCGATGAAGAACAGATAGTAAGGGAGTGGCGAGAAATAAAGTGGACAAATGCCCAATTTATTTCTCGCCGCTTCCTAAGCCAGTTATCGCAATATTTATTGACTATAGGAGGTTTATTTATGGCAGAAATCACTCAATTGCAGGGGGGCGGGCTGTACGAGCTCACGGACTCTGCCAGGGCGCAGCTTGCAGATTCCAAGTATTACAACGAGGATCTTGCGCCCACAACATTCGCGGAACGCACTTGGAATACTTATCATATCTCTATGCTCTGGGTCGGCATGGCGATCTGCATCCCGTCGTTCATGATGGCGTCGGGCGCGGTCGGCTACGGCCTGCCGGTCTGGGCGGCGATTCTCAACGTCATTCTCGGCAATGCAATCATTCTTGTCCCGATTCAGCTCAATTCGCATGCCGGCACGAAATACGGCATCCCGTTCCCGGCTTTTTCAAGGCTCACGTTCGGTATGCGCGGCGCGCAGATCCCAACCATTTCGAGGGCAATCACAGCCTGCGGGTGGAATATGGTGCAGTCGCTCACGGGCGGCGCGGCGCTGCTCTTTATGGTCAAAGCGCTCGTCCCCTCGTTCAATGACGCGTCGGTCCCCGCGCAGGTCGTCACGTTCCTGATTTTTCTTGTGATTTGCGGCTATGTCACGGCGCGCGGCAACAAGGCGATCCGTGTCTTCGAATCTTTCAGCTCGCCGGTGCTTGTCGTATTGTCGGTGCTGCTGCTCATCTGGGCGACGATCCTCGCGAGCAAAGCCGGCTTCTCTTTCGGGGATGTTTTCACGTCCAACATCAGCGCGGGCGGCCTTGAGGGCTCCCCGCAGTACGCGTACTGGTTTCTGTTTGCGCTGAACGGCAACATCGGGTTCTGGGCCACGATGGCATTGAATATCCCCGACTTCTCGCGTTACGCAAAGAGCCAGAAAGTCCAGTTCCGCGGCCAGATGTACGGGATGCTTCCGGGCATGGCGTTTTGCGCCATCGTCGGCGCTTTCTATGCCCAGGCGACTTTCCTTTCGCTCGGCACCGCTTTCTTCAGCCCGGTGGACGCGCTCGGCGTACTCAACGACGGCAGCGCGCTTATGCGCGTTGTGGTATTCATCGTCGGCATCGGCGTGGTCTTTGCCACGATGACGACGAACATTGCGGCCAACATCGTCGCGCCGGCCAATGGGTTTTCAAACCTCGCGCCGAGCAAGATCGGTTACAAGCTTGGCACGCTTATCGCTTGTATCGTCGCGATTGTTTACTATCTGCCTTATATGGCATCCGAAAACTTTGCCGGATTCATGTTCACTTTCCTGAACGTGTACGGCGGGTTTCTCGCGCCGCTTGCATCCATCTTCATCATTGACTACTACTTTGTCAAGAAGCGCAATGTCGATGTGCAGGCGCTGTATCAAAAGAACAGCCGCTATTGGTACACAGGCGGCTTCAACCTCTCTGCGGTCATCGCATGGGTTGTGGGCGCCATCCTGCCGACGATTATATCGTTTGCCCCGTCGCTCCAGGCGGGCGGGCTCAAGTGGGTCAACGCAAACGCGTATCTCTTCGCTTTCTTTGTGGCGCTCATCGTTTACGCGATCATCAGGCCGCGGGACCATGTCTCGACGCTCAGCGACGAGGAAGAAGCTGCGATCACACAGGTCACCGCATAGGGCGCGAAAAGCATTTCAGCAGGCATATAGAACGGGTGGGCGCGGCGAAAGCCGCGCCCACCCGTTGTCTTTTCCGCGCAAAGTGATACAATATTGATTCGTAATGCGCTTGAAACGGGGCGGGGGCTGTCCCCCGCGCGATGGAGACCAATATGAAAATAGCAATTGTGGGCGCCGGCAAGCTCGGCCTGCGCCTCGTGGATGTCCTGAAGGGCGGCGATCATGTGATCACGCTCATAGACAAGGACGAAGAACTCATATCAAGGCTTGCGGCTTCGCTCGACATCGCGACCGTCGCGGGCAACGCGAAAGAGGTCAGTTTGCTTGAGGAGATCGGGATCAAGGATTTCGATTATTTCATCACGACGACAGACCGCGACGAAAAGAACATCGTCATCGGCGCGACGGCCAAGCGGCTCGGCGTGCCCAAGATCATCGCGCGCATCCGCGACCCCGAGCATTACCGCCAATACGAGTTTCTGAAAGAGACCTTTGGCATCGACTATATCGTCAATCCCGACCGTTCCGTCGCGGAGGAGATCAACAAATATCTTGTGGAAAAATATTCCATACGGGGCGGCATCCTGCATGCGGGCAAGGTCTCGATGCTCGAAATCACGGTCGACAAAAAGCCCGAGCTCATCGGCGCCGCAGTGCCTGCGGCGCGGGAGAAGCTGCGGCGCCTCGATATGTCGCTCGCCGCCATCAGCAAAAACGGAAAGCTCATCATTCTGCGCAAGGACGACGACTGCGTGATCGAAGAGGACGATGAGCTTTATGTCGTCGGCGACCGTGACCGGATCGACGGCGCCGCCGCGCAGCTTGTGGACAAGGAGCGCTATACGGATATCCAGCGCGTCATGATCGCGGGGGGCGGCAAATCCGGGTTTTACCTCGCGCGCATGCTCGAAGAATTTGGCGCGTCCGTCAAGATCATCGAAATCGACAAAAAGCGCTGCCAGTATCTGTCGACGCACCTTCAAAACGTCCTCATCCTGAATGGGGACGCGACGGACATCGAATTGCTGAACGACGAAAATTTTTCGGAGATGGACGCTTTTGTCAGCACGACGGGATTTGACGAGGAAAACCTGCTGCTTGCGCTTTTGGCCAAGCAGGCGGGCATCGAGGACGTGATCGCGAAAATCAGCCGTGAGAGTTTCGGGGAGCTCATCACAAGCATGGGCATCGACATGGTGCTCAATCCGGTCGACATCTCGGCAAGCCACATCGTGCGCAACATCAAAGGGGCGACCATTCTCTCGTCGCAAATTATCCAAGGGCAGGCGGAGTTTGTGCACATCGCCGTCGACCGCGGCATGAGCGTGCTCGGCAAGGCGATAGACAGCCTCAAGCTGCCGCATGGCCTGTCCATTGCCGCGTTGCAGCGCGGATCGCAGGTGATACTCCCGGAGGGCGACACGAAGATCAAGGAGGGCGACCGCGTCGTGATTCTCAGTATGCTGTCCGATTCGTTTGACCTTGAAAAATTGCTCAGGGTCAAGCACGGCTTCTTTGGTTAAAGTGTAAATAATATGTGTTTTAAGAATGATTTATGGCGCAATTTGCGCGGTCGAATGCCGACCGCAGGTTGGCAAACATGAAATTCAGCCTCAATATCCGATTGGTATTTCTCATTTTGAGCATGGTTTCCGTCATCCTCGGCGGCACGATGCTCATAGGCCTCGCGGTGTCGCTCGTGTACCGAGAGCCCGGAATGACACGAATCTTTTTGACGCTTTTGATCGTGTTCGTCGCCGCCGGCCTCGCCGGCATGCGGCTTTCGCGGCACAATCTCAAAGCGCAGGCAATCAAAATCCGCGAGGGGATTTTGGCAGTCACGCTGTGCTGGGTTTTTGCCGCCGCGCTCGGCGCGCTGCCCTATCTGCTCGCGGGCTCGCACCATTCATTCATCGACGCTTTCTTTGAGTCTACAGCCTGCATCACGACGACGGGCTCCACGCTCATTGAAAACCTGGCGGACCTGCCCAAGAGCCTGCTGTTTTGGCGGCAGTTCACAAACTGGATTGGCGGCCTCGGCATCATCATCTTTGCGATCACGATCATCCCGATGCTCGGTTTCGGCGCGGCAAATCTCGCGAGCGCGGAAACGACGGGGCAGACGGTGGAGCGGATCCGGTCGCGGATGAGCGACATGGCGCGCGGCATCTCCATCCTTTTCGTCGTTTTGACGGGGGCGGAGATAATGCTCCTGCTCGCGGGCGGCACGGGGCTGTACGACGCTTTCGTTTTGTCTTTTGGCAGTTTGGGCAACGGCGGGTTCGCAAATTACCATGCGGACTTGCTGTCCGAGGACAGTATGTATATTGAGGCGGTCATCGCCATTTTCTGCATAGTCGCCTCGATGAGTTTTGTGAGCTACCAACTGCTGCTGAAACGGCGCGTCGGCGATTTTTTCAAAGAGACCGAGATCAGGATGTTCCTCGGCATGGCCGCGGTTTTTGCGGTTTTGATATTTTTCATCCTCGCGGTGTCAAAGACCTACGATTCGGCCGCTGAAGCGGCGCGCCACGGGGTTTTCCAAACGCTGTCGTTCATCACGACGGCGGGCTACAAGTCCGCGGATTTCGACGCATGGCCACGCGTGACGCACTGGCTGCTCCTCATCGTCATGGTGGTCGGCGGCTGCTCGGGCTCGACAAGCGGCGGCGTCAAGGTGGTGCGCGCGGCGGTCGCGCTTTCGCTGATCCGGCGCAATATCTACAAACGCCTGCATCCAAACGCGGTCGTCGCGGTCAAGCTCGGCGACAAGGCGGTGCCTGCCGACCGCGTCTCAAGCATCGCGACCTTTATGATCCTCTATGTGCTCGTCACGCTGTTTTCGTGCGTCGTGCTCTCCCTTGAAAATCTCGACGCGGAAACGACGCTCGGCACGGTGGTCGCGATGCTCTCCAATACGGGCCTCGTAATCGGGCCGGGGCTCGGCTATGGCGACGCGTTCACGGTTTTTTCGCAGTTTTCGCGCGTGTATATGTCCCTGCTCATGATCGCCGGCCGCCTCGAGCTGTTCACGATCGTGCTGCTCTTTTCGCCGGCGTTCTGGAGGCCGTACCGATAGGGGAAATGTGATTTTTTTGCAACTGCTCAGACTTGCTTCGTCATTGCGAGCGAAGCGAAGCAATCCAGTGGTTCATGGATTGCCGCGGTTGCTGCGCACCCTCGCAATGACGGTATTCCGGCAAGGGTCTGAATTGGGTGTAACAGTTCAGACCCTAACCGTCATTGCGATCGAAGCGAAGCAATCCAGTGGTTCATGGATTGCCGCGGTTGCTGCGCACCCTCGCAATGACGGTATTCCGGCAAGGGTCTGAATTGGGTGTAACAGTTCAGACCCT
>JAITMX010000173.1 GCA_031290775.1 Eubacteriales Family XIII. Incertae Sedis bacterium | reverse complement strand
GGTCTTCTTGCCTTTTTTCCACCCGCTTCAGCGGGTAATGGAAAAACGGACAGCGGAGGTGCAAATCTCTGCGAGATTTGAGAAGCACCATTATCGCAATGACAGTGGTACAGGAGCTTTAGCTCCGCCGTACCACGTCTGCCAGGCTTGCGCGGCTTTAGCCGCAATGCAAGCTACGGCTGACGGGCAATTGGCTTGCAATAGCATGGTGTCTGAGCAGTTACCTGCCAAACGCATTGGTTTTCGTGCAACACTCCATAAGATATAATTCAGGCACGGCCGGAAAACCGGCCGTGCCTGAAAATTTCCGGCCAAATCGCAAGGCTTTCTATATAATCCCTTGGTCCAGCATGGCCTGCGCGACCTTCCGGAAGCCCGCGATGTTGGCGCCGAGGATGTAATCGCCCGCCCGCCCGTATTCCTTTGACGTGTCGTCGATGCTGTGGAAGATGCCCGTCATGATGCGCTTCAGCATCGCGTCGACCTCTTCAAACGACCACGACAGGCGCTCGCTGTTTTGGCTCATTTCGAGGGCCGACGTGCCGACGCCGCCCGCGTTGGCCGCCTTGCCCGGGAAGAAAGCGATGCCGTTTTCCTGCAAGAAGAGCGAGGCTTCGAGCGTCGTGGGCATATTGGCGCCCTCGCCGACAATCTTGCATCCGTTTTGCACAAGCGTCTTCGCGTCCGCGAGGTCAAGCTCGTTTTGCGTCGCGCAAGGCAGCGCGATATCGCACGGGGCGTCCCAGACCTTGCCGCTGCCGGCATCCGTATGGACGGCGTCGCCGTGAATCGTTGCGTATTCCGAAAGCCTGCCGCGCTTGACGAGCTTGATCTCCTTGATCGTGTCGAGATTGATGCCGGCGCTGTGATGGATATAACCGTTGGAATCCGTCATCGTGACGACCTTGCCGCCGAGCTCGTGCACTTTCTGCGTGGCAAAGATCGCGACATTGCCGCTGCCGGAGACCGCGACTTTTTTGCCCTTGAAGCTGTCGCCGATGCTGTTCAGATATTCCTCAACCAAATATACGAGGCCGTAGCCTGTCGCTTCGGTGCGCGCGAGGCTGCCGCCCCACGTGAGGCCCTTGCCCGTCAGCACGCCTGTAAATTCACCCGTCAGCCGGCGGTACTGCCCGTATAAAAATCCGATTTCGCGGCCGCCCACGCCGATGTCGCCGGCCGGCACGTCCGTATCCGGCCCGATGTGGCGGGCGAGCTCGGTCATAAACGACTGGCAGAAACGCATCACTTCATTGTCGCTCTTGCCCTTGGGGTCAAAATCCGTGCCGCCCTTGCCGCCGCCGATCGGGAGCCCCGTCAGCGAATTTTTGAAGATCTGCTCAAAACCGAGAAATTTGATGATGCCCAGATTGACAGAGGGATGGAAACGCAGCCCGCCTTTGTACGGCCCGATCGCCGAATTGAACTGCACGCGGAAACCGCGGTTGACCCGCACCCTGTTTTGGTCGTCGATCCACGGGACGCGGAACTGGATGATGCGCTCCGGCTCGACCAAACGCTCGAGCAAGCCGACCTCCTCATACACATTGTCGCGGTCCACGACGACGCGCAGCGATTCCAGCACCTCTTTCACCGCCTGCAAAAACTCAGGCTGGTCGGCGTTTTTCTTTTCAACGTCCGCGATGATCCTGTCAACGTAACTCATTGTGTCCTCCTTGCGCCCCTCCGGACGCGTTTCCGAAAATGGTTGTTAGATAATAATTGTCCATCTGCCTGCCAGGCAAGAACGCCCGTCAGTTTTCATTATACAGGGGCAAAATAGCGTGTCAATATGTGGAAAAATACACGGATTATTCAGATTTTTTCGCAGATTTTCGGTATACTGTCTTTATGGAAAAAATGTCTTTCAGCCCGCTTCGGGAACAAATGTGCGAAATCGCGCGCCTCATCTGGGAGCGGCGGCTCACGAACGCCTATGGCGGCAATTTTGCCGCGCGCGCGGGCGAAAGCGCCTTCTTGGCCACGCCGTCCATGATGGCGGAGGAAAAACACTGCCGGCTTGAGCCCGGCGACCTGCTGCTCGTCGGTTTTGACGGCGCCGTGCTCGAGGGGTCGGGACGGCTCTCGCGCGAAACGGGGATGCACGCGGACTTGCTAAAAGCGTTTCCGTCGGTGGGCGCCGTGATCCACGCGCACCCGGCAAGCTGCATGGTCTTTGCGGCGGCGGAGCGCGCCATCCCATCCGTCACGGAAGCGACGGAAAAGCAGGGGGAGGCCGGCCTCGCGAAATTTGCGCCGATGTGCACGCCCGAGATGAGCGCCAATGTGCTCGCGTATTTTGAAGAAAGGCGCGCCCTCACGGAAAGCGCCCCCCTCGGCTGCGTCCTGCCGCGCCACGGCGTCGTCGTCACGGGCAAAAACCTGAACAACGCCTACGCGATGCTCGAGCTCATCGAAACCGACGCATACTGCGCCCTGCGGCTCGGCCGGCTGTGAGGGCGATGCCTTAAAAATATCCACGCAAAACCTCACGCCCCTGAGCGGACTCAATCAGACGATAGCCCATACTTTTCCTTCAACTCGGCGATTGTATCAAGCGGGTCAGACACGCGATTTCCCGCAAAGTCTTGTTCTGCCCGGTACAAATTTTGCATGACGTCCTGAAAATAAACAGTCCGCTCATAGGCATCCATACTCATTACCACCATTTCTCCATATCCGTTTTTCGTCACATAAACCGGCCCCGCCTCTTCGCGCACCATATTGGACAATTTCGTCGTATCTTTCAGGTCTTTGATCGGAATAATTTTAGCCATCGCCATCCTCCTTTTATGGCTATATTATCCCACAATATAGCCATAAAGCCGCCATTTTGTTTTCATCTTTTGAGCCGCAATCCACGCCTGAATAGTCCGCCTACGGGATATCCACGCAGACGCCCGCGCGCGTCATATAGACGAAGCTTTCCTTTACGGGCTTGCCAAAAATCAGGGCGGCGGCGCGGCGGTACAGCCCGAGTTGGCCGCCATAAACCTTTCGGACGCGCTCGGCTTCGGCGGCGGGCGCAGACACATCGAAATGCCCCGATTTGTAATCCGCGATCACGAGGCCGCCCGGCTCCTCAAACAGGCAGTCGATGACGCCTTGCACAACGATTTCTTCGCGGGCGGCATCCGCGGAAATAGGCCCGGCGGCGGCCTCCCCATACGGGAGCCTCATATTGAACGGCGCCTCTTTCATCAAAAAGCCCGATGCCGCCGCCCGCGCGCAAAACGCGCTGCCCGCAAAACGCAGCAGCGCCTCCGCGCCCACCGAAGCGGCCTCCATTTCTGAAAGTGCGCCGGAACGGGCCAAGCCCGACAGATATTCTTCAAAAAACCCCCGCTCGCCGCAATGCGCGCGCGCCTCTTTGAAGTCGAGCAGCTCAAGCGCCTTGTGCAGCGCCGTGCCTTTTTCGGCCGCCGACAGCCCGGCGTCTTCCTCGGCCTCGCCCCGCGAACCCCGCATGAAAAAGACCGGCGCGGTTTCCGTCCCGAGCCTGCCGAGCTCGGTGACGCTGTATTTGGATTTGAGCGTTGTCGACGCCGCGTAGGGATAGGCGAAGGGCACCGGCGCCGGCGCGGTTTGGACTTGCCCGTCCGGCGCGTCGCTTGCCGGCGTCTTTTCCGAGGCCGCCGTTTCAGGGCGCTCGGCGGCGGCAGGGGGCCGGCCGGGCAAAGCGCTGTCCCGTGCGCCACCCCGCGCTCCGTCCGCGGCCACGAGGTCAAGCTCAAAAATGTCTTTCCGCTCTATTGCCGTCGGCAAAATCAGTTGAAGATAATTTGAAGCACCGAGGATATCCGTATCGACGGCAGGGCTTGCCCCATCCCCGCCATAAAGCCGGATTTGCTTTTCGGGATCGCCCAGCGTGCCGATCATATGCAGCGTGTCCATCGCGCGCGTCATCGCGACATAGAGCAGGCGGATACATTCCGCGCGTTCGTCCACGTCGTTCTTGAGCTTCAGCGCCGAATGGAGCAGCGTCTTTTTGAATGTATGCGCCCGGTGGTCCTCCAGATAGAGGGACAGCCCCGTTTCGTGGCGCAGCAGCAGGCTGTCGTCGCCCAAGCCGCCTTTTGCGAGGGGCTTTCCGAGCCCGCCGAGGATTACGACCGGAAACTCGAGCCCCTTGCTCCCGTGGATCGTCATAATGCGGCAGACATCCTCGCCGTCTGTCAGCAGGTTGACCTGCGCCACTTCGCCCCTGAGCCGTATCTTGTCGAGATAGGCGAGAAAACCGCGCAGCCCCTCGACGCGCCCTTTCTGGTAATCCGCGGCGCGGTCCAAAAGCGCACGGAGATTGGCCTGCCTGAGCTCGCCGCGCGGAAGCGCCCCCGCGTAGTCGTAAAACCCGCTCGCGCGAAGCAGTTTCCACAAAAAATCATCCAGGCGCATGAAGCGTTCCTCGTCGCGCCATTTTGCGAGCCGCTCCGCCATCGCCGCGCATTTTTCGCGCAGCGCCGTGTCCGCGCCCGCCTGCGCGTATGCGAGGAAAGCCGCGTAAAAATAACCGTCCGTCTTTTCCGCGCGAATCTCCGCAAGCTCCGCGAGCTCAAAGCCAAAGACCGCCGAACACATCGACGCGGCAAGCGGCACGTCGCGTCGCGGATTGACAACCGCGCGCAGCAATCCCAAAAACGTATCGATCTCCACCGTTTCAAAATAACCCTCGCCGCGGTCCGTGAACGCGGGGATGCCGCGCGCCTCAAGCGCCTTCCGGTAAACTTCCGCGGCGCCCTTGGCCGCCCGCAGCAGGATGGCAATGTCGCGAAAAGCGATGGGACGCGCAAGGCCGAGCTTTGTATCGTAAAAAGGCCGGCCGACTGTATCTGCGATGATCTCCGCGCAGAGCGCCGCCTCGCCTTCCGTGTCGCTGCCAAAAACTTCTTTTCCCTTGTCCTTTTGGATCAGGTGCAGGCAGGCCCTCCCTTCCATCGCGGGGCCGTACTCGACTCCGGGCACGAGCCGCGCGTCCGCGTCATATCCCATTCCCGAAATATGCTGCTCTATCAGCACTTCAAACAGCGCGTTGACGGCGTCGATCACGCCGCGCTTGCTGCGAAAATTCGTTGAAAGGTCGATGCGTATTTCCCGCGTCCCGCCGGCCTCTTCGGCCTCTTCGGCCTCTTCGGACGGATAGCGCCGCTGCTTTTCGAGGAAAATTTCGGGCGCGGCATTGCGGAAGCTGTAGATGCTCTGCTTGACGTCGCCGACCATGAAGACATTGTCCTCGCGCGAAACGCGGCCGATCAAAGCTTCTTGCACGTAATTGCTGTCTTGATATTCATCGACAAAGATATAGGAAAGCTTGCGGCGGTAATCGTCCGCAATCTCCCCGCTTTCCAAAATCCGAAGCGCCATATGCTCGAAGTCGGCGAAGTCGATGGCATTTTCGCCGCGCTTGACGCGCTCGTAAGCCTCCGCAAACCGTTTCACGAGCGTTTCCAGCGTCCGCGCGTACGGCGCGACGCGGCCGATCTCATCTGCGTATTCGCCCAAGGCTTGCGAAAAAAACGTCGTTCTAAGTTCATCGCGCAGAATCGTTTTCACGCGGTCCCTGCGCATTGCCACGAGTTCCTTGATGCTGTCATAATCTTCTTTTTCGGCGGCGGCGGCCCGAAACTGCTCAAAAGAAATATCCGCAAGCGCTTTCCGCGTCCCGTCCATATCTCCGGCGAGGAACAGCCTTTCGACATTTGCCGCGCGTTCAAGGTCGATCGCGTTTTTCGCGGCGAGCCTTTCCAATCCATAGGAAGCGAGCAAGGCGCCGGTCCGCTCGGTCAGCGCGCGGGCAAGTTCCAATTTGTGTTTTATCTCGCCAAACGCCTCTGCCATAGCGGGCATTTTCACCAAATCCTCCGGCGGCGCAAAGAGCGCGTCCACACTTTTGCCAAGCCATCCCCATGGCTCCGGGTCGGTCATGACAAACTCATAAACTTTCAGGATTTTTTCGCGGACGCTTCGCTCGTCTTTTGCCTGTGAATAATTGAGCAGAAAATCCAAGAAGGCCTCACGGAAGGCCGCGTCCCCATCCGCGAAAGCCTCCGCGAGCATTTCGTCAAGCGCTTGCTCTTTCAGGGCCGTCGCCCGCTTTTCGTCGGCGATTGAAAACGAGGGGTCAAGGTCGATCGCATAGTAATGCTTTTTCAGGACCGTCAGGCAAAAGGCGTGAAAGGTCATGATTTTCGCGGCGCCGATCTGCCGGAGCTGCTCCTGCGCAAAATCGTCCGTTTCCGCCGCTTCCGCCAGCGCTGCGGCGATCCGATGCTTCATCTCGCTTGCGGCCGCTTCCGTGAAAGTCACGACCAACAATTCTTTCAGGGGCGCCTTGTCCTCCGTCACGAGTTTCAGGATGCGCTCGGTCAGCACAGCGGTTTTGCCGGAGCCGGCGGCGGCGGAAACGAGCACGTTTTTGCCGCGCGTTTCTATCGTCTGCTGTTGTTTTTTTGTCCAAGTCATATCGGTCGCGTGCTGCCTTCCTTAGGAAGTGGTGAAAAATAAAGTGGACAAATTTGGCGCAGGATTTTTTTCGGCTGACAAGGCGCAAAACGTAGCCGTACTGGTAGTACGGCGAGGCTTTGCAACGCAGTCAGGC
>JAITMX010000122.1 GCA_031290775.1 Eubacteriales Family XIII. Incertae Sedis bacterium | reverse complement strand
TCGTTTCGCTCCACGTCCCGCTGCGCGCGGATACGCGCCACATCATCGGCGGCGGGCAAATCGGGAAAATGAAGCAAGGCGCGTTTCTGGTCAATACGGGTCGCGGCGCGCTTGTGGATGGAGGCGCGCTCGTCAAAGCGCTGGAAAGCGGGAAATTGGGCGGCGCCGCATTGGATGTGCTGGAGGGGGAGGAAGGGGTTTTTTACTTTCGGCGTGAAAAAAGCAAGCGGCGCGGACGAGCTTCCCGCCGCCATTGAATCGGCAAGACAATATGATAGCAAAGTTTTGATTGAACAGGCTGTTTCGGGCTGCGAAGTCGGCTGCGCCGTCATGGGGAATGATTATTCTGCGTTGATTGTCGGCGAGGTAGACCAAATCAGGCTGTCGCACGGGTTTTTTCACATTCATCAGGAAACCGAACCGGAAAAAGGCTCTGAAAACGCGGCCAGCACTGTTCCCGCAGATCTGCCGGACAGTGAGCGGGAGCGAATACGCGAAACGGCGAAAATTATTTATAAGGCGCTCGGCTGCAGGGGGCTTGCGCGCGAGGATATGTTCCTGCAGGAAGACGGCCGCATTGTGCTGAATGAGGTCAACACCCTGCCCGGATTCACGTCATACAGCCGCTATCCCCGCATGATGGCCGCAGCGGGCATAGCGCTTCCCGAACTGATTGACCGCCTGATCGAATTGGCGATGGAGGGGCGATCGCCCCAAACGGGCGGGCGGTGGCTATTTCAACCGCCGGATAGTATAATCGTTTCATGAAAGGGATAGGCGCCAGACATCTCGAATCATATTTCCACACAGTTCATTTCTTTGAAAATGCAAAAAATAAGGAGAGGAAGGAACAATGGCAAAAGACAATTTCACTTCGGGCATGATGGATACGGCGGCGAACGGCCTGAAGAAGCACAAAATGAGCGTCTTCACCGTGGTGTTCATGGTGTTTGCGCTTGTCGCCGCGGGCTGCTACGGCATAGAGGATATGATTCCCGAGGCGGGGCCCGGGCTCACGCTCATCATGCTCATCGCGCTGCCTTTCGTTTGGGGGCTGCCATTCGGCCTTGTCGCGTCGGAGCTCGGCTCCGTGCGGCCGCAGGAAGGCGGTTACTACAAATGGGTACAGGAGGCGCTCGGGGAGTTTTGGGGCTTTCAGGCCGGCTGGTGGCGCACAATCTCGATTTACATCGACAATACGCTGTACGTCGTGCTTGCGGGTGGCTATCTGTTTGGGATGATGGGGCTCGACCAAGAGGAACACCCCGTTTTGGCTTACGCGTTCAAGGCCGTCATGATTTTGATTTTTATGGGAATCAACATACGCGGCGTCAAGGATGTTGGAATTGTGACCAACGCGCTTTCGATTTTTGTAATCGCGGCTTTCGCGATGGTCGCCATCATCGGCTTTGCGAACTGGGGCGGCAATCCTTTCGAGCCGCTCACGGCAGCGCCGATTGAAGCGCCGTCCGACTGGATCTTTTATATCGGCGCCGGCATATCGATTGGCATGTGGATGTACTCAGGCTACGAGTCCATGTCCACGATCGCGGGCGAGCTCGAAGACCCGCAGGTCATCCCGAAGGCGACGCTCATCACGGTGCCGCTCATTATGGCGACCTACATCCTGCCGACGATGGCGGGCATCTCGGCTTTCAAGACAGAGGGCGCGGATTTTGGTTTTGAGAACTGGGGCTCGGACGCCGGCATGGTCGGCTACGCCTCCGTCGCGGAACACTTTGTCGGCCCCGCCTTTGGCATCTTCTTCGGCATCGTGGCCGTCGTCGCGCAATGCTCGATCTTCAACACGTACATCGCCTCCGGCTCACGCGGCTTTTTCGCGCTTGCCGAGGACAACCTTGCCCCAAAGTTCATGGTCAAGGTCGACAAGAAGCACGGCGTGCCGTACATCGCGGTCATCAGCGTGGCCGTCGTCAACCTGATTCTTTGCCAATTTGCGTTTTCGACACTCGTCGTCGTCGACGTATTCCTGCTCGTGTCGTCTTACATCCTCGTCTATATCTCGGCGATTATCCTGCGCAGGCGCATCCCGAAAAGCGAGTACAAATTCCGTATCCCGGGCGGCATGGGCTTCCTGAAGCTCATCTGCATCGTGCCGATCTGCATCGCCGTCATCAGTTTCCTGATCAACGGCTCGGACTACTTCATCGGCGGCATGCTCGGCATCATCAGCGGCCCGATCCTGTATTTCATCTGGAAACGCTATTTTGGCGGCCTTGCGAAAAAAGACCCCGAAGGCAACCCGGTCAACAAAAAGACCGGCCTCGCGCTCGGCGATATGAAGCGCCTCGCCATTCTCTTTGGGGCGCTGGCGGCCGTCGGCGTGCTCGGCTGCCTTTTCCTGCCGTGGTACGAAGCGGACTGGAGCTATCCGGACGATTATGACATGACCTTGTTTGCGACCCAGAACGCGCTCTTTGCCGGCATCCGCATCGTGACGATCGCCTGCGTCTGCCTCACGGCCATCTTCGGATTTTTGGGGCGCGCGGTTGAGCCGCGGAAAGCAAAGTGAAAACTGCCAAAAAAGTCCAAAAAAAGTTTTCACCCCGGCGCACAAATCCAAGAGGGGGGTCAAGGCATAGGGCGCCGGGGCGGCTTCCCGGTCGACAAGCCCCGCTGATGACGGCGGGATCACTGTTCCGGGTATCCTCCCAATATGTACCCAAAGGGAGTAGGGCATATATTGGGAATATGGTAATTGCTAATCAAACTATATAACGATATAACTTCACTTTCCGCTGAATGTTGTCGCAATATGATTATATGTCATCGGAAACATATATTCAACAACTATTTTCGGGGGTGTGTTTAATCTGCTATTTGCTGGTAACTGCTCAGACACCGTGCTATTGCAAGCCAATTGCCCGTCATTGCGAGGGAGCGTAGCGACCGCGGCAATCCATGATACACTGGAGTGCTTCGCTTCGCTCGCAATGACGAGTCAAGTCTGCACAGTTACATTTGCTGCTATTGTCGGGGGAGGGGGGAGGTTGAAGGTAAATGCCATCGCCCTCCTACTGTGGAACTTACTTTGGGAATTTACGTTTTTTGGCACGACTTACGTTACAGTTCACACCCAAACCGTCAGACGTAGAGTGCCACGGTAGACGACCAGCCGTAGCTTGCATTGCGGCTAAAGCCGCGCAAGCCTGGCAGACGTCATACCATCAATTTGCTTTGCAAATTGGGTTAGGGACTGTAACTAAATAACTTATGATATTTGTTTCGATACGATGTAGTTCCATTCCCCATGGAACGGATCTTTCGTTATATTCAAATGGTTGAACTCCTCATCGCCTACCGTCTGA
>JAITMX010000120.1 GCA_031290775.1 Eubacteriales Family XIII. Incertae Sedis bacterium | reverse complement strand
CATCGCCCCCATCCCGTCATTGCGAGCGCCGCGAAGCAATCCATCGCCACCGTCCCGTCATTGCGAGCGCCGCGAAGCAATCCATCGCCCCCATCCCGTCATTGCGAGCATCGCGAAGCAATCCATATACCCCTCAGGGTTCACAAATCCAGCGCAATCTTCGCCGCATTCACCGGATCCGCATAGAACACCGGCTGCACCTGCGTGACCAATTCCGCCGGCATATTCGCCAGCTCCTTCGTGCAGCTGAGCGGCAGCAGCACCCGCTTCGCCCCCGCATTTTTCGCAACGCGCAAAATATCCTCCACCCCCGACACCTCGTCAACCGTCCCGGAAAGCTTGATGTCCCCCGCCACCGCGATCGCCTCAGCCACCGGCCGGTCGATCAGCGCCGAGCATAGCCCGATGAACTCCCCGAGCGCCACTTCGTCCGAAAGCCCTTTGGCCTGTGAGTCGCGGTAAAACATATAGAAATTTTTGTCCGTCAGCTGTGTGCCCGGCGCGATCCGGCGCCCATGCTGCATGAAATACTCAAACGCCGCCCCGATGCATTCCCGCACAGGCATATTGTAGGCGATGCCCTGTGTATCCATCTTGCCCTGTCCCGCCGCCGCCCGGTTTTCGAGCCGGTACACGCACATCTCGCCCGACGCCATGCTTGGCCCGACCGCAAACACATGGCCCGGCGGCATCTTTTCCGGCGGGATCAGCGTCGAAGAAATCTGCTCCGGCACCGGCACGATCTCCTCCTCGCCCGTCTCAATATCCACAAACCCAAGCGCAACATCCGAAAACTCCACGCCCGCCATGAGCTTGAGCTGCTCCTTGACGCGCCGCCGCCCCTCGATCGCATAGCGCAGCAGATACGCCGTTTCGTCCTTTGTCAAAACCTTGTCCGGAAAGAGCAGCTTTGCCAGCCCCGAAAACGTTTTGCGCACCGAGATCGTATCGCGCTGGTTGAAATTGCCGTTCAAGGAAAAATACGCGTCAAACAGATGCGTGAAATCAAAACGCCGCATCTCCTTGCAATATTCCGCAAGAAAATCCGTGATGAGCCCGTACCGCCCCGTCAAAAGCTCCGTCCGCATCTTCGGCGTCTCCCAGCCCGGCAGATAGCAATGAATCCGGTCGAAAAACGCGCTGTCGTTGCTGAACTCGGGCGGGAACGGGAAAAACAGATGATTGGTCTTGAGCAGAGTCTCGACCGAATCGTTGATATTCCCGACAAACACCATCGACGCATCCGCGTTGATCACGTCCTTGCCGCGCGCAAACGACCCCGACGCCATATAGTCCTTCATGATCTGGATTGCGTCCATGCTTCTGAACCGCATCCCGGCCACCTCGTCAAACGCGACGCAATCCCAATGCCCGACCAGCCCGACCTGCCCCGTCGAGAGGTTCAAAAACAGATTTGCCGTCGATGTCTGCCCACCGCTCATCAAAATAGAATATGGCGAAATCTCTTTGTAAATATGCGACTTGCCCGTGCCGCGCGGCCCGAGTTCGCAATAATTGTAATTTCGCTCGACAAGCGGCACCATGCGTTCAATGAAGTGCATCCTCTCTTTGTCCGAAAGGGCCTCCGGCTCATACCCCGCCGACCGCAAGAGCAAATCGCGCCACTCCTCAAAAGAAAACACCGCCCGCTTCGAGACCGGCTCCTCCACATCGAGGTTGGGCATCTGGATCGGCTTCAGGCTCTCGATATGGAACGGCGAATCCTCCGGCCCGCGCTTTTTCCGCGAGCTCTTGCGCCCGTCGTACTCATAGTCCTCATTCTCATAGGTGTACGAAATCCGCGTGATGCACCAAATCCCGCCCATCAAAATCTTCGTATACTGCCGCACATACTCGGCCGGCATGATAAACGGGTCGATATCGAGGTTTGAAAACGAAGCGACATAAAAATCCTTGTACTCGTCAAGCCGCGCCGAGACCCTGTCGATCACGGTGTACTCGCCCTTCTCCCGGATGCGCGACTTGATCTTCTCGCTCTCGTCCGGCCGCACATAGTTTTCCGTCAAAATGCGCCGCACCGTGGCAACGCCCTCTTCGATCGCAGCCTCGTCGTCGGTAGAGCAATACATCCCAAGCAAATACTCCAGCACATAGGTGGGCACATTTGCCCCGCGCTTGAGCAGCGCAGTCAAATCCTTCCGCACCACCTTCCCGGCGAAAACCCCCACAGCCTTCCGATCCAAATCATCCATAGCAATTCATCCTTCCGTCATTGCGGGTGCAGCGAAGCAATCCGCCGCCCGTCATTGCGGGCGCAGCGAAGCAATCCACATCCAATTCACTCCCCCCCAAGTATCTCCAAAATCTCCGTGCGCCCCACCTGCTTGGCATAGGCCTTTAATGGCTCCCGGAACAGCCGCATGGCATCCGCATGCAACGCAAGCATGCTGAAATAGCCCGTCACCCCGACGTCAACCAGTGCCTCCAGCGTTCCCGTGGCTTCCTTCACGCACCTCTTGACATTCGCCTTCACGCCCCAACAATTATGGTACCGTACCCACGACGAAAGCTGCTTCGTAACTGCGGCCTTCGTATCCACGCCCGCCACATCCGGCGTGAACCCGGCAAACAGCTGCACCATCTTCTCCCCGGTCGCAATCTCCTTCGCCTTTTTCACAGCGTCGGCCACCGCCGGCTCGAAATCCGACAATGCCAAAGCGCATTGCGCCCCCAAATCATCCGGTATCCGTTCCTGGTTGGCAAGCAAATCAAGCGCAATCGCAAAACGGTCGCAAATATTGTCCATGACTGCATCAAGCACAAGCGAATCCATCTCTTCAAGCCCCGCCTCCACCGCATAATGCATTTCCTCCACCGCATCATACCAATGCCAGGACCGGTTCATCACGGTTTTCAGTTTTGCATACGGCTCGGGCATGACGCCTTTCTGCAGCTTCCCGAACATGAGCACAAGCTCCCCCAGCTCTTCTTCGTCCAGCCGCTGCCGGAGCGCCAAATCTATCCCCACCAGATGATTCAGCTTCTGCCGCCGTACGCCGGGGCCGTCATCGACCTTGACCGCCCAGCCCCAAGTCCCGGTATATTTCCCCGACCCGCCGCCGGCAATCCGCACATAGTCCCCTGCGCTGACCCGCCGGTACGCCCGATACTCATAGTTTTTCCCATCATGGAGCAGCACTTTCACGCAAGTCCCGCAGTCGACGGGCAACGCGGAAATTGTCCAAGCCCCGTTCCCGTCAAACTGCTTGTCTTTGTATTGATCGATGGTGGACTGCATCCTTTCCTTTTCAGCATCAGGACCCTGCTTGGCCGAATACATTTGATACATCTGGGCCCAGTGCTGATACTCGGCATCATATTCTTTGTACTGTGTTCGCATTTGGGCTTTCAGATGGCTGAATGAAACCACTCGCAGCTCGTACCCAAGCTCACGATAGATCATGATTTTCAGGATGCCATCAGTAGCATAACCACGTGGATCGTAAGTATAATTGTCTTCGTCCACAACGACGATGCTCCCTTTCGGTTGAATTCCGTAAGATCGCGCCCCTCCAAGCCTTTTGAGAATACCATCAAAAAACCCGCCTTCATCGAATGGAATCATGAATGCGAAATAGAACACCCCATTCGCAAAATCGATTTCACCCTCATCGTCAAACTTCACCAGATCGCGGACATTGTTTTTCGCGGCCGCACACCGCTCTTTGAATGCCGGCCGCAAAGCATCACGTTCGGCCCTGCTCACCCTCTTTGGCCGCGCTTTCCGCTCCTCGCGCGTTTCGCCTTCGGCCAAACCATCCAGAATGAGTTTGTCCCTGAGCGTGCAGCCAAACAATGTCTCCGATTTTCTGATGAGCAGTTTGACCGTACTCGCAAGATCTGGGTATGCATCCTGGATTGCCTTCAAGGACGGGTATTTTGCCCCGCTCGCGATCTTCTCCTTGAACTCTTCGTAAACCACAGAGCCATCCCATTCGGCATTCGCCCTCGCTGTCGCCTCCTTTAGCGCGCGCGCCGCCGCATTCGCCAATTTTTCCGTCGCAATCCGCGCTTTCCGCTCCTCGCGCGCCGCCGCAAACGCCAATTCTTCCGTCGCAATCCGCGCTATCCGTTCCTCGCGGCTTTCGCCTTCAAGCAAGCCATCCTGGACTAGTTTGTCCTTGAATGTCATCCCAAACACCCCCTGCGACACTTGCGAAAGCAGATTGATCGTTTTCTCTATGTCCGGATACATCTCCTTATACTCTTTCACGGTCAAGCACATTGTCCCACTTTCAAGCCGTGCCTTCACTTCTGCGTAATCAGCGGCCCGGTCCTTGCCCGGACGCCCACATTTTGAGTTGTCATAGTCATATCCGTACGCAGCGAAAAAATCCCTTATGCTCTCATATCCAAGCAGCTTGCGGACATCGCCTGCCGTTTCCGCCCATTTTTTGTGATCCGTCTGCAATCCCGAAATCTTCTTGTCCGGGTAGGCCTCGTTGATTTTTGCAAGCAAGCGATCTATTCTCGCACGAACGCTTGCAGGTTCGCTCCCAATTTCATAAAATGCCATTGTCATTCTCCTTTCAAAATCTCAAATACCGCGCTCAATGCTGCATCCCCTGCAGTCCCATACATCTGTTGTGTCAGGTCAATAGAACATTGTCAGCCATCGTTCATTTTTATCATGTACGCTCATTGCATCCCCTTTCCCTACACATCAAACCCAAAATCATCCGCAAACGCCACATCGATCCGCACAGGGATCTCTTCCGGCGCATCGACCCCGTTCGTGATGACAAGCTTGTAATCTTTATTCCGGCCATACGCCATCGGCTTCAGGCAGAGCCGCACACGGAAGACGCGCCCCTGCGCATCTTCGCCCGCCCTGTCCGCAATGGCCGTCTGCTTGCCGGAAACTGCCGCGCCGCTTTCGTCCGCGATATAGACCGAATAATTGCAGGGCTGCACCTTGCCGCCGACCGGCATCGTTTGCAGAAAGTCCCATGAGAACATCAGCCCGGTGATCGTCCGGCTCTCGCTGATGAGCGTGAGCCCCGGGCTTTTCGCGCCCTCGTAGCTCTTGGCAGCCGCACGCGCATGTTTGTAGACGACGACCGGCACGGCCATCTCCTGCAGGCTCACCCCGCCGTGGACATAGTTTTCGCCGCCGCCGGGCAGCTTGATCCGCACCGTGCCCCTCGGCGCAAACCCGCGCAGAGCCTCATTTATTTTCACCGGCAGCAAGTATTCCGGGCTTGCCCCCACGCCCGCAAGCGCGTATCGGCGCCCGATTTCAAAAATATCGCCCGGGATTTCGTCCCGCCCGATCTTGTCGGTCTCTGCAAGCGGGCGGTACGTGTAAAGAAACCCATGGTCCGCCGTGATGAAAATATTCGTGCCGCCAAGATCGTTTGCGATGATTTTCACAAGCGCCGTGATTTCCAGGATCGCCTTCTCGCATGCGGCGAAAACCTCGTCCTCCGTGGCACGCGCATCCCCTGCCGCATCGATCGCGTTGTGGTAGATGTAAACGATCTCCTTGCCCGCCGTCAGCTCGCGCCGCTCCTGCTTTTTCATCCGCAGCACTTCGGAGTACGCGAGCGCAATGCTGTTTTCCCGCGCAGCGAGCAGCGCCGCGCTCCGCTGTTTCAGACTGCCCGTCGGCAGCCCGTTTGCAAACACCTCTGCTTTCCCGCCTTTCCCTCCCGCCTGACCTTTGATTTCGGCCGAAAGCTTTCCGCCCGGCAGCAGCGCCGCCATCCCAAACTTGGTGATTGTCGGAAATGCCGCCTGCATTGCCTCGGCAGCGGCGCGCCCGCCCATCGTCGCCATCAGCCGGTCAGCAAGCTCCACGCCTACCGCATATCGCAGCGCGTCCGAGACGATGACAAACGCGCGCGCGCCGCCGTCAGCGGTCTTCTGCGGGTAGTCCCTGTAAAAATCCGTCTGCCTCGCCACCCCGGATACATAGCCGAGCGCCGCCAAATCCGCGCCCGCCGCCCGCGTCCAGTTTTCCGTCAAACCCGTCAGAAACCAATAATGGTAAAGCCCCTCGGCATATTCCGCAGCCTGTTTCAAAGCATCCTCTATCTCTGCATTCGCGTCCTTCAGCGTATTGCCGAAGCATATATGAAAACGCCTGTAATGGCTGTCCATTTTATAGTACTCACTGGTATAGGCGTTCCATATTTCCTCCGCATGCGCAAGATGGAATCCGGCCCCGTGCGCGACGCCAAACTCCTGCATTTTCGCCAGATGAAACAGGCAGCCATAGTATTCCTGCGTCCGCGCATGCCATCCCGTCACGCGCCTGCGTTCCACAACATCCAAAATCCGCCCCGGATGCCCGGCGCCATCCGGGGCCTCCGAAAACAGCCGAAGCAAAATCCGCTCGTCGATACAAGGAAACACATCGCAGCCAAGCAAGGCATCCACGTCCGCGCCGCCAAAACGCGCGGGCAGTTTCAGCGCATCCTCGGCCGCGCGGCAAATTTCGAAAAGCGTATCCGCATCCGCCGCAGAGCCGCGCTGCATCTCCTGCACAAAACCATGGCACCAAGCCCGCCCGGTTTCGGAGACAAAGCGCTCCAACCCCTTCAAAAGCCCCGCATCCAATTGCGCCGACGCCGCCGTGAGCAAAATATGCGCGGCAAAGTCCAAAAGCGGCCGCGCCCCATCGTCCACATACCCGGCCAGCTTCTCCGCCAGCCGCCAAAACACCGACACATCGCCATACTTGCCAATCCGCGCAAGCACGTCATTGCAAGGATCGCAGCAAATCCCGTCATTGCGAGGAGCGCAGCAAATCCCGTCATTGCGAGGAGCGCAGCAAATCCCGTCATTGCGAGGAGCGCAGCGAATCCCGTCATTGCGAGGAGCGCAGCGACGAAGCAATCCACCCCCCGCCAAAACAGCCGCCACAATCTCCACAGCCCCGCCGCCCGGCCGGCCGCACAAAACCGCCATCACATCAATATGCAAATCAATTGGCCTGCGGTACTCGCGCCCAAGGGATGCCAGCTTCGCACGCCGCTCCTTGCTCTCCAAAAACTTCAAATAAACCCGCACCGCCCGGCGCATCTCCGGCGAAGGCTCGATATGCAGCTCCGCCATCCGCATCGAAATCAAATCCGCGCGAAACTCCTCGCTGTACAGCTTCACATCCAAAAGCCAATCATCCGCATCGCCCGCATAAGAAAGCGGGTCATAGACCAAAAAATCGCTCTCCGCATCATCCCGGCAAAGCAATTTCTTCACCAAAAAATTATTCGACCCCGTCAGCCGCACAAACCGCACTCCATCCGGGCAAAGCGCCTCTGCCTCCCCCTCAAACTCCCCCTCCTCATCGCGCCAAAACAAAACGCGACGAGCCAAAAAATCGGGCAGTCCCTCCGCAAACCGCTGTTCCAGCAGGATCTTGATCCGTTCATCCGCCATCATGCCCATCCCCTATCCAATCCGCGCCAGCACATCCGCAAAAAGCGCATAATTGCGCTTCACCCCGTCGTCCAAATCGATCTCAATCCGCCGGTCCGCCAAATGGCGTATCTTCTCCTCATACACCCGAAGCTCCTCCGCCTGCGCCGCCAGTTTCCCCTGCACCTTCGCCAGCCCGACCCGCTCGCTCGGCGCCGCCCCGCCCATCGCATCCAAAACATGCGCCATCTGCGTCCGGTAGCGCTCCTGCTGCTCATGCACATAGTCCGTCCGCATCCGCGCCGGCAAATCCGGCTGATATCGGTGCATATAGATGAGCGCCTTGAACCCATTCTTCTTCCCGCTGTCAAAAAGCCAATAGATCGGCCGCTTCCGGTACGCCCTCACATGGTCTGCATAAAACTCTTTGAGGAAATAATCCCGGATCGCCTGCCGGGGCGTCCCCTTGCCGCCCAGCGCGTCCGCAATATACTTCATGTTTTCCTCCAGCGTTTCCGCCCCATAGGCCGCCTGCAAAAACCCCGCAAACCGCCCCACGATATCGTCGTCAAAATATGAATCATCGCAAATCGGCAAAATATTGTCATCGTCCGGCACAAGCGAAACATACTTCGCCGCGTCCCAAGCCCCGCCCGCAAAAGCCAGCCCATCCACATCCAGCGAATAACGCCCCAGCAAACACCCCACCCCATAGGAAATGAGGCTGACGACCATATCCCGCCGCGTCAGCACATAGCGGCTCCCCCGCATCTCCTCCGGCACCTCGTCCTTCGTGTCAAAAACGCGGTGCACCGTCACATCCCGCGCCGCCACATCCGGCGACAGCTCGCCTTCAAGCCCATATATCCCGATGAAAATCCGATTGAGCTCCTCCTCATTTGCATGAAGCAAATCAAAGCGACCATTCGCCTCCGCCTTCCAAGCCTCATACCTGTCCCTGATCAACCGATTCTCACGCATAACGCCCGCCCTTTCCACACTCCGCGACTGCCCAATAAAAATTCCAAAAAATAAATTTAATCCCATATATTGACATAATAATATTATTGGTATATTTTGTTAATAATAATCTCGATATACATTTGCATTTACGAAAAGAGGCGCCAAAATGAACAATAGCGAATCCCGTCATTGCGAGGAGCGCAGCGAATCCCGTCATTGCGAGGAGCGCAGCAAATCCCGTCATTGCGAGGAGCGCAGCGACGAAGCAATCCACACAAACCCGGCAAAGGACGAAGAGCGCGGCATGGCCAATTGGCCGGCCCGAACTGCCGCCGGCATCAATCCATACGCCCCAACCCCCGGCCCTTTTATAAAATGCCAATAACATTTGCAAACCCCACAATGCCGCCAATCGCCGCCGAAGCACAGGCAATCGCAACGCAGCAGCCGCTGTTTCCGCCGAAACCGCCGCCGCCGCGCTTCCGGCTGTTCATGTCCTCGTACTTATCCAATCCATAATCATCCGCATAATCATCATTGTCGTCAAAATCAAATGCCATCAAAACCCTCCATTCCCATCAATGCTTTCCGAACCGAAACCGAAAGCAACAATTCGGACCCTAACTGTCATTGCGAGCGAAGCGAAGCAATCCAGTGGTTCATGGATTGCCGCAGTCGCTACGCTCCCGCAATGACAGTGGCACAGGGGCTTTAGCTCTGTCGTGCCACGTCTGCCAGGCTTGCGTGGCTTAGCCGCAATGCAACGTTCGCTGCGCTCACTCCTACGCTCACTGCGTTCGCTGCGCTGTCCGTTTTTCCATTGCACGCTAAAGCGTGTGGAAAAAAGGCAAGCTACGGCTGACGGCATTCCGGCAAGTGTCTGAACTGTCACAACCGAAGCGGGTGCGGCGCACAGGCGCTCAAATTCCGGTTGCAATATGAAAAACGATTGATATAATAAATATAGAAAGTGGCTGCCGCTTTGCGTATGGCGGTCGTTCCACAAAAATAATGGATTGAAACCGTCTCCGTTCAAGAGGCGGTTTCTGCTAATTATCTCTTTCCGGTCAAAATGAACAGAGTGACAATGCCAATCGCGACCAACGCTACAGTCAGCATCACGCTGATGGTCTCGTAGTCTGTTATAGGCCTCACCCCCTCTCGTGATCATAGCCACGACAACGGAGTGGAACAGTACCGCCAAACGGCAGCCACGCAAAGTATACCATATAATATAAATAATGTTATATTTTGGTGTAAAAATATCAATCAAAATATCAATCTTCATTGTGTTCATATTTCATATTTCATATTTCAGTTTCCATCATTCTTGCGCCTTGTAACTGCAAACTTACTCCAATATACTGACCATACGTGACCGTCAAGACCGTTCCGCTGGCCTTGTTTCTACTAATACGGCGATTTGATTTTGAATGGATTCTCCCAACTTATCAATCAAGACACTTGATTTTTCAAACCATGTTGAATATCGGCATTCTCCTGCACTATGCGGGCCTGGGCTTCAATAATGCGAGCATATTCCATAGCTTCTTCATCCGCTGAATTATCTAAATCGGTACGCAGATTCGTATCAATAAGAGGTCTTGCTAATTTATAAAGTTCAACAAAATGAGGCCTTTTGCTCACCGCCTCGCTTGCCGTTCGGTTATCATCATCCGGGAAGAGAGAGTGTCCATGCTCTTTTTGCAAATCTTCAAGAATTGAATATAGTTTGGTATACCGATATTGAACAAGTTCTGACAGGAACTTATCTTTTTCGATAACTGATAGTCGTCGATTGTTGGAAATTGCAATGAAGGCATTTCCAACGAAAGTTATAAAGGTTGCGCACGCGGCGACAACAGCTGCGGTTACAACAGGGTTCATTGTCGCTTGAATAATATCTTTTACTTGATATTCAGTCATTTTTCTGTTCCATCCTTTTTGATTATCTCAATCCAATCAATGAGCGACTTGGGTTGTATCAGTATTCTTGCCGACAAATTTTCCTTCTCATCCGAATCCTCCAGTAGGATGTTTCCGTTTGCAAACACATATATGCAGTTGTGTGCAAGTGAATTTCGGATATGTCGAAATAGGCACTCCATTCTCGTTTCTTTCGTGGATACTTTCACTTCATTTGCTTCAGAAATCTTAACATCGGAATTGATTTTCATAACAGCACGAGGATGTTCAATGCACACGATATCATCAAGCAGCATACTGCTAAGAGTACCCTTTATTGATTCACTTTTCAGCATAATGAAACTTGGGATGCTTGAACCCGCAAGAAGCAACCTCTCTAATTGATTCATATGGCGTGCATCTGCCCATCCGTAATCGCGCAACCGCATATGTCCGAATTTGTCTTGGGTTCCTAACGAATTGGAGATAACAGGTGCATGGAATAGATAAAAATTAACAATCAGGATTATTTCTGCTTTTGTTAGTGACGAGTCCGACAATGAACCGGTAAACTCTCGCAATACGACAGTTTCCCCGTTGCACGAATGCATATGATTATTTGTTGGTTCGATTTTCGTTGCCATGAATAAACCCTCCTATACCAACGGATGGGATTTGAAATCCCAAGAGGTTTCAAATGCGTCCCAGTCAGCACGCGATAGGTTGATATTTTGTGCCACAGCCACTTTTACGTTATTTTCATTCGTGCCTGAAGTGATGAGCGGCAATGATTTAATATCACCAGGTGTAAAATTAATTGTTGGTGCTATAAATGTTAGAAAACATTCTGCAACAACTGAGTTGGCAAACCCAAGCAAGTATTCGTTTGAATCTTTGGGAAAAACAATGGCGTGACTTGCCTGATCAAAAAAAATATTCCGGTCATTTTTTCTGAACCCTGTTTTTGAACTGCTGATTGATGTCCAGACAAAATGTTCTTTGCCCTGATATTTTGATGCACACAAACGGCTTCCCCTACTCCCAAATGCGCGAAGTTCAGAGGCATCATTTTCCCAATTCACAACATACTCCACATTGCCAAACCATTTCCTATATGCTCCCCCTTTGCTGTATAAATTCCATTTCAATTCAATCTTATCTGCGCCAACTTCATGCCAAAATCTAAGAAATCTGTTATTGTCGCAAATTATAATACCTGTGACGATTGCCAACGAGAACGACTCAAATGTCATCCCTTTTTCAAAAGCGTTGGATATCGCATCCCCCACCCAGTATGCCACGGGGGAGCCGGGGATTTTGGCGAAGTTTTCGGCGTTGGCGGTGTAGCGATCACTACTGCTTGGATTTGCGGTTGTTTCTAAATACTTTGCTTCCTTTTCTTCTGCATTGCTGCAATCCACAAGTCTGATATAGATGCCTTTATATCCTGCGATATGATTTTTTCGCATGACGAATGTTGTGGACTGCACCACATCCCCCGCGATTTCCGCAAACGCTCGATGACCTAAATGCGCCATGTTGACCGTATCGGATTGCCTGAGTTTTTCGCGCAGTTTCTCATAGCTTGACAGGAACATCCATGCGTGTTGTGTAATCATTGCAGTATAACCGGCTTGCATAGTGAGGTCATGAGCCCGCTCCATAAACGCCGCAAACAAATCACTCTTGCTATCGGGATAGTTGTCTTTCACAAACTGCGCAAGCTTGGCGTTCATGCCTTTGCTTCCCATATACGGCGGGTTGGTGCATACTACGTCGTATTTTTGCGCGAGCAGCCTTTTGAAGTTCCAGAGGCGCAGTTTGTCATCGTAGGCCATATCTTCGAGGGATAGCTGCCCCTGCGCTTCCTGCGGCATGGGTTCAAGTTTGCCGACGACAAGCAGGGAGCCGAACATCTCCGCGTCGCTGTCCCCTTCGGGGTGGTAGACCTGCGGCTTTACGCCTTCGTCCAGGATGCGGCGGTTGTGCGCCCTTGCTTTCATCATGAGGGCGAAGTACGCGAGTTGGTAGGCGCGTTTGTCGATGTCAAGCCCGTAGAGGTTGTTTTCGAGGATGAGCCTTGCCGCGTCGCGGGCGGCGTAGCCTGAGCTTTCGTAAATTTGGAGCAGGACGTCGAAAGCGTAGGCGAGGATGTGGCCGCTGCCCATGCAGGGGTCGATGAATTTGATTTGTTCGGGGTGGGGTGGATTGCTTCGCTGCGCTCGCAATGACGGGGGCGCCGCCCGCAATGGCGGATGTGTCGCTCGCAATGGCGGAGGCGCCGTGCGCAATGGCGTTGTTGCTTCGGGGGGTTGTTCGGCTTCTTCTATGTAGTATTTCCAGCGTGATTGAAAGTCGCTGGATTGCTTCGCTTCGCTCGCAATGACGGAGGCTTCGCTCGCAATGGCGGAGGCTTCGCTCGCAATGGCGGAGGCGCCGCTCGCAATGGCGGAAGCGCCCTCGCAATGGCGGTCCAACCATAGGCGGCCCAAGGAGTTTTCCACCATGTACCTTACGATCCAGTCCGGCGTGAACATCTGGGTTGCGGACGGGATGCGCTCTTTTGTGATTTTCACGTTCTTTTTCAGCAGGGCAAAGGTTTCTTCCTTTGGCTCCGTATTGTAATACTGGTACAGCCACCCGATGATCTCGACCTGGTCTTTCCAATCTTCCTCCGGTATGTCTTCCACGAGCCTTGCGAGAACGCTGCCGGGGCTGAGCAGTCCGGACGGCAGCAGGAGTTCCGTGTAGCCGCCGAGGCGCTCGAACATTTCCGGCAGGAGCGGGTTCAGTGCGTTGCACTGGGTGAGCAGGAGGTGGCGGTAGAGGGCTTCCGTGTCGCCGGACCGGAGCAAATCCGCGACGCGGCCGCGGTCAAGGCCGGGCAGGTCGATGTGCAGGGCGTTTTCGAGTATCTCCGGGCGAAACGCGCCGTCCGCGCCCGCAAAGACGCGGATGTGCGTCGGCAAAAAGTCGTTGGCTTCCATGAAGCGCAGCGCGATGAAACGGTTGAACCACGTATAGGCGATTTCTTCGACAAAGGCCTCATAGCCCATGCGCGTGATTGCGCGGAGGAGCTCGGCGCGCTGGCGGCGTTCGGTTTCGGAGAGCGCCTGCCCGTGGATGGCGGCCGCGTCCGCAGGCGCGGCGCTTCCCGGCGCGACGCCGTACTGCCAAGCGCGCTGCCCCACGCGGTCGATCAGCTCGCGCCGCGCCCGGATTGCGTATTTTTGAATTGCGTTTTTGTCCATTGTGACATCCCCTTGCTATATCGCCATTGCGAGCGCAGCGCGGCAATCCGGCATGCGCTGGATTGCTTCGTCGCTGCGCTCGCAATGGCTGCTTTCAGTTGAGTTGTATGCCGTCATTGCCTTCCAGCAGCCTACGCAGTTTTCCTCCTGCCTCTCCGAGATATTTTTCTACGTCCGCTTCGCTCGTGAGCCGGCCGGAGGGGAATGCGTCGCAGCGGCGGATTGATATGATTTTTGGTGGATTGCTTCGTCGCTCCGCTCCTCGCAATGACAGGCCATCGCTGCCGCCTCCTCGCAATGACAGGCCATCGCTATCGCCTCCTCGCAATGGCGGGCCATCGTCGCCCTCTCGCGCCGATAGGTGCGTTTCGGGCCGGCGCAGTATCTGGCCGGCAAACCCCGCGACCTGCGTGTTCATCGCGTCGAGGACGGTGATGGATGTCGCCGCGAGCAGCTTTTGCCCCTGCCCCGCGAAGTAATCGTCCGCGCGTTTCACCTCGTCTGCCCCGCGCCCGCCGAGGCCGGCAAGCGCGTGGACGTCGCTGAGGCACCGGGCGATCACGCCGCTTACCTCTTCCTTCTTCATTCCGAGCATGGCGGCATACGCATCCCGGATCTTTTGCATCGGCTCCGCAAGATATTTGATCGCCCCATAGGGCTTTTCCATGCCGAGAATGTTTTCAATGCTGTGGATCGCGTCCGTCGTTTCGGTATCCGATGCGAAATAGTCGCGCTCTTCCATCACTCCGGCGAGCAGCGCAGATGCGGCGTCAAAGAGCTCGCGCTGGCTCTTGAAAAAGGTATCGACTTCCTCCATATCCTCGCTGCTGTCCATCAGCTCGTCCTGCCGTTTCAGCAGTTCCGTGAGCAGAGAGGCATTGTCGCTGTGCGCGGAGAGGATGCTGTCGATCAAGGCCTTGGCGCACTCTACGGTTTCGCGTCCGGGGTAGCGGGTGGGTGGATTGCCGCGGTCGCGTTGCTCTCTAATGGCGGGGGGCGCGGGGCCTGTTGCGAGCGCAGCGCCAAAGCCCCCCGCAATGGCGTCAGTGCTTCCGTATACGCCATCGAGCAGGCCCCTGCAGTGTGCCGCCCTGCCCTCCAGCGCCGCCGTGGCAAACTTGACGAGCCCGTCCTCGTCCACCGGGACGTCGATCGATCCAATCCAGCCGCGCAGAAATGCCACGCTCTTTCGCATGAGGCCTTCGGACGGCGCGCTGCGCCGCCGGATGCTCGCCTTGTCCACTTCCGATAGCTTGCGCAGATAGTCGGGCAGCCTCCGGTCGCCGCGCCCCACGGCCGCGCCGCCATAAACAACGGAGATTTTCTGCCCCGAAAGAAGCCGTGCGACAAGCGCCGCGATGTCGATCTGCCGCCATCCATAGGGCGCCCCGCCAAACTTGCGCTGCACATCGCCCATCGAAACCGGCATCCGGTTTTGTTCCTGAAGTTCGAGCCAGCGCGCGATCTCGCCCAAGGCGTATTCATTGTTCGCGCCCGTGCCGGGCAGCGTCTGCGCCTGCCCGTCGTCATTCAGGATCGTCAAAATATCCGCGTCGCTCTCGGCAAACACGCTTACATCGCCGAGTTTGCTGTAAACCCCGCGCACAAGCTGCGTGAGCGCCGCGTCAAGTTTTGACTTTGCATCGCCGCCGCCGGGCGCGCACCGCTCGCCATGCACAAAAAACCGCCCGCCCCCAATCGCCGCATCCAGCGATTCCTTCGCCTTTTTCTCCAGCCCGCGCGCCTCAGACTGCCGCTTGCGGATGATGTCCTGAATACTCGCCGGGAGCTGAGAAACATTCTTCTGCTTCACATATTTCTGGATCTTCCGGGCCTGCTCCAGATCCTCAAAATACGAAGCCGCCGCGTCAAGCAGCACGATGGCTTCGTTGTTGGCAAGCGAGTCGGCCATATGCTTCGCGTCCGGCGCCCCGTGCGCGTCGCTCGCCGCCGTCACAACCCGAAGCCGCATCCCGCCGCCCTGCGCCCCATGCACGGTATCGTCCACAAACTGGTCGAATGCAAAATCGTACTTCCCGTATTTGAATTTTTTCGCAGGGTAGATGTCCCCATAGACCACAGCGGCGATGCCGGAAACGATGTCCGCGCTGTCCACAGGCGTGTTCCGTATATCGACGGCGATCTCCTGCTCCTCGTCCGTGAGAAACGAATAATTGTCCCCGTACCGCGCGATATAATTTTGGGAAAGGAGGCGTCCAAGCGACCCCGCCGCTTCCGCGCGCAGCGCAATCTTGTCGGCGCGGATGTCCGAAACCATGAGGATGGCGATGTTGTCGATATTGGCCTTGACATCCTCGATGTAGCGAAGCAAGTAGAGCAGTTTCAGCACCTGCACGTCCTGCCGCTCGATCCCGGCGCCGCTGTCTGCCGCGTTTTGGCAGCGGTCGATGACGCGCCGGATCGTGCTGTCGAGAAAGGTGTAAAACGTATCGTAAAACGCATGGAACGGCACAAGCGCGTTTTCGTCCCTCTCCTGCACGGACTGCGCCGCCTCCTGAAAGCCGGAAAGCATCGACCGCTCGCCCCCCGACAGGCTCTTGCCCGCGTTGCCGTGCTTGCGGATTTCTGCGAGCACGTCCTGGATCACGATGAACTGGTACGGGACAAAGGGGTAGGCCTGCGCATACTCATCCGCGCCCGAAAACCCCTTGATGTCGAGGATGGGGTTGTTGAATACAAACAGGTTTTTCAGCACGGACTGCTCCTTGCCATAAACCATATGGAGCAGCCGGCCCGCATCCTCCGACTTGGACAGGATGCGTTTCCTGATCACTTCGTCAACCGACGAGCTTGACAGGGAAAGCCTCGTGTCAAAACGCCCCTGTATTTTGGAAAAGTCGTCGCCGCTGATTTTCACCACCTTGTCGATCGCCTCTTGGCTCGTCACCATCACCCAGACCTTGCCCCCGCACCGGCTGCCGATCTCCTCGGCGATGGACTGCAGGTTGAGCATGAGGTCGCCGTCGTCTCCGATATACTGCCCCACCTCGTCAACCATGAACAGCAGCCGGAACCAGTCCCCCTTCGATGCGGCGTACCCCGCAATTTCGGAGATCAAAGACCCGATGCTCATATCCGGGTTTTCATCGCTGTCAAACCAGCCGCGGGCCGCCGCCTCGCTCATGCCGAGCACGCGTGTGAGCGTTTCCACGATATCGTCCGCAAAAAACGCATGCGCGTCGCGTGTGCCGACCCATGGCTGCCCGTTGATCTTTTCATACTCGCTTCGAAATTCGCCTGTCTTGCCCTGCGATTCGACAAACATCTCAAGCCGCGCGATCTTGAGGTCGTCTCCGTAAAAGCCAAGATGCTTGTAAAACACCTTCGCAAATACACGCAATACCGCAGTACGGTCCTTTTGCACCGGCCCCTCGACATCGATATTGAACAAAATGGATTCTGTGGGCATCGCCGTGCAGCGCCCTATTTCCGCAAGCAGCATCGGGTCGTCAAACTTGTCAGCAAAATAGTCATAGGCGCGCCTTTCGCACACCAAGCGGTTTGTCAGCAAATAGGAAAGCATCTTGAGGAAGTGCGATTTTCCGCTTCCGAAAAACCCCGAAATCCAAACCCCGATCTTGCCGGTAGGGGCATCAAGCGCACGGGCATAGTTTTCAAAGAAGGTCGTGAAGTGGCTCCGCAGCTCTTTCGTGATGACATACTCAGAAATCTCCTGCCGGGCGCTAAGCGCATCATCCTGCGCGACCTTGACGACCCCGTTGATCTCGCGGTTGATGTCGTTTGCAAACATACTTCCGATTTTCAAAATAATTTCTCCTTTGCTGGATTGCTTCGTCGCTGCGCTCCTCGCAATGACGCCGCCCTGTCACTGCGAGCGCCCTGTCATTGCGAGCGCCCTGTCATTGCGAGCGCCCTGTCATTGCGAGCGCCCTGTCACTGCGAGCGCCCTGTCACTGCGAGCGCCCTGTCACTGCGAGCGCCCTGTCATTGCGAGCGCCCTGTCACTGCGAGCGCCCTGTCA
>JAITMX010000091.1 GCA_031290775.1 Eubacteriales Family XIII. Incertae Sedis bacterium | reverse complement strand
AACGGACAGCGGAGGTGCAAAGCCTCGCCGTACTACCAGTACGGCTACGTTTTGCGCCTTGTCAGCCGAAAAAAATCCTGCGCCAAATTTGTCCACTTTATTTTTCACCACTTCCTTATCTAACCTCTTTCAAAAGTCTAAAACGATAGGCCGTCCATATAGAGTTTACTGGCGTAGACCTACCTTGTCAAGCGGGAAAATATGACAGCGGGAAAATATGAACAAATTGTAACAAATTGTAACAAATTGAAACGGACAGCTTCTGTAAGCTTCTGCAAGAACGCGCTCGCGTTTGACATCCTGAATGTGATATGCGATAATATGCACAGGATATTGTACATATAGTAAGGTGGTATCATGCTTGCAACAAATTACACAAATGTAAGGCAGAACTTGGCGCACTACTGCAATGAAGCTGTGCAGAACGGCGAAACGGTCATTGTGACGCGCAAGAACGACGAAAATGTTGTTTTAATATCAGAGGCCGAGTATAACAATCTCATGGAAAACCTGTTCGTCCGCTCGAACACGCACGACTACCAAAGACTGCTTGATTCTATCGCCCATCTGAAAGCGGGAAAAGGCAAGATGCGGGAGCTTTCGGTCGATGAATAAAGTTTTTTCGGATGAAGCGTGGGAGGAGTATCAATACTGGATCGCGAACGACAAGAAAATACTCAAGCGAATCAATGACTTGATAAAGGATATTGAGCGCGGCGGACATCAAGGCATAGGCAAGCCTGAACCGCTGAAACATGATTTGGACGGGTATTGGAGCAGAAGAATCTCGCACGAGCATAGGCTGATATATGCCATAAACGGTGAAAACATCCTGATTGCGAAATGCAAGAACCACTATAACTAAATCAGATCAGGGCCAGGATCAGCTCGGCAATGCCTTGCCGGTCGTCGGCGCCAAAGACCGGGGTGTTTTCCGGCAGGCGCCCGCCGAGATCTGTGTTTGTGACGACGGCGAGGACATTCCCTGCGTTTGCGTCATACGACGCGGGGTCGTCGCGGACGAGCAAAAGCTTTGGCCAATCCGCATATTTGAACCCTTCCAGCAATATGAGGCCGGCGTCCGCGAACTGCGCAATCAAATCGCTCTCTGTCACGGTTTTTCGCACGACGGCGCCAAAGAGCTCATCGTCAAAAATCGCGGTCGCGTAGGCGCCGCTTTGGAAAAAACGATAAGTATCCGTTGCCGGCGTGTCGGGGATGGCGCCCTCAAAACGGTGCCCGTGGTGTTTGACTACGGCGACCTTCACGCCCGCCTCGGCGAGGAGGGGGATGAGCGCTTCGATGAGGGTTGTCTTCCCGCTGTTTTTTTTGCCGCTGACGGCGATGACGGCCGGGCTGACGGAGTTTTTTTCCATAACCATAGCATTATCTTACCACGAATCGCCCTTGCCGTAGAGCGAAAGTAAATATATAATTTGGATTGTAATCTGCGCGCGCGTGGCGAAACTGGCAGACGCGCCGGGTTTAGGTCCCGGTGGGAAACCGTGGGGGTTCGAGTCCCTCCGTGCGCACCAATGCGAGTGTTCTTACAGCATTTGATGAATGCAGCAAGCGCACTCGCACTTTTTGTGATGGTATATTAGCCATTGTTTCGGCATCCGGAAAATGAGATAATAATGGACGCAAACAATATCCAAGGCGCTGTCAAAGATCAAAGAGGTTGAGCGATGAGTGAAAAAAGAAAAATCAAATTTACGGAAACCATATTGCGGGACGCCCACCAGTCGCTGATCGCGACGCGCATGAAAACGGAAGACATGGTGCCGGCCCTTGAGGTGCTCGACGCCGTGGGGTACAACGCGCTTGAGTGCTGGGGCGGAGCGACCTTTGACGCGAGCGTCCGCTTTTTGCACGAGGACCCGTGGGGGCGGCTCCGCACGATCCGCGCACATGTGAAAAACACAAAGCTGCAGATGCTGCTGAGGGGCCAAAACCTCTTGGGCTACCGGCATTACGCGGACGATATGGTCGATGAGTTCGTGAACAAGTCGATCGCAAACGGCATCGACATCGTCCGCATCTTCGACGCGTTCAACGACGTGCGCAATCTTGAGGCGTCAATCAAGGCCTGCCGGAAATACGGCGGCCACGCGCAGGGCACGATTTCCTATACGCTCTCGCCCGTGCACACGCCGGAGATGTTCATCAAGCTGATCAGGCAGATCGCGGAGATGGGCGCCGATTCGGTGTGCATCAAAGACATGGCGGGCCTGCTCGACCCGTACAACACCTACAATCTCGTCAAGGCGATCAAGTCGGAGGTCAGCATCCCGCTCGAGCTGCACACGCACGCGACGAGCGGCCTCGGTTCCATGACTTACATGAAAGCGGCCGAGGCGGGCGTCGACATCATCGATACGGCGCTTTCGCCCTTTGCGGAAGGGACGAGCCAGCCCTCGACCGAACCGATGGTCTATGCTTTTGACCACAGCGATCTGTTTGAAACGGGCCTTTCGATGGAAAAACTCAATGAGGCGACCGAACACTTCCGCCCGCTCAGGGAGGCGGCGCTCGCGAGCGGCCTCATGGACACAAAGCTGCTCGGCGTCGATATCAACACCTTGATCTACCAGGTTCCCGGCGGCATGCTTTCCAATCTCGTCTCGCAGCTCAAGCAGGCAAACGCGATGGACAAATTTGAGGACGTGCTTCATGAAGTCCCGCGCGTGCGCGAGGACATCGGCTATCCGCCGCTCGTGACGCCGTCAAGCCAGATTGTCGGCACGCAGGCCGTGCTCAATATCGTGACCGGCGAACGTTACAAGATGACTCCAAACGAATTCAAAGACGTCGTGCGCGGCAAGTATGGCGCGACGACAATCCCGATTTCGGACGGGTTTGCGCAAAAAATCCTTGGCGACGAAGCGAAAAACCGCATCACGCACCGGCCTGCGGACGACCTTGCGCCCGAGCTCGAAAACGCCAAGAAAGAGTTTGCGGAGTACATCGAGCAGCCCGAGGATATTCTGACGGGCGCCATGTTCCCCGGCCCCGCCGTCGAGTTTTTCAAGTATCGCCAGGCGCAAAAATACGCAATCGACAGCACGCTGCTTGACAAAGAAGACCAGGTGTATCCGGTGTGATTGAGAGCCGGAATCTCGCGGAAAAGAAAGAAATCCTTTACGCTTTGGCGCCGTTTTCCGATGGCGTCAAGGTTTTCAAGCGCCGGGCGGATCTCGTGGACTATACGTACTCGGATTTGCGGCTGTATGGCAGCAAGCTGTCGCGCGGCGGAGTGGAGGGCGTTTTGGACGGCATCACCGTAGCGGGCGTGCCTGTCTTTGAACATCGGCTCTGCGAGGCGCACCGCAAACTCCTGAGCCGCTTTGCGGACAAGCTCGATATGGGGATGGATACCGATGGCCTCATCTTGAACGAGTTTTGCACGATACTTGCCGGTGCCTCTTTGCCCCCATACCGCGAAGGGTCGCCGCTGCTCTATCATCTGGATTTTGTGCCCGGTGACGATGGCCGCATATCGCAAGGCCTTGCGGAGATGTTTGCGCAGGCGCATCGTCTTGAAACGGATGGCGATTTTTGCCTGAAAGCCGCCGTCATACATACCGGCATTGTCCGCGTCTACCCCTACGCGGACGGATTTTCCGAACTCGCGGCGCGCGCGGCGATGCAGTATGAACTCATCAAGGCGGGGTACTTTCCCGTAGACATCGGGGCCGGCGAGCAGGAATACAACTCGGTCACAGGCGCGGCCATCAGGACGGGGGAGCCGTCCGCATTTGCCGCATTGCTGCGCACGGCGGTTTTCAAGAAACTGCATATTTTGATCGATGCCGTAGAGCGCGGCGTTTAGAACTTCCTTGCGATGGCATAGGCCGGTTTTCCCGCAGCCTATCTTTTCTCTGCCGCCTTGATCTCCTCCAAAACGCGCGCTTCGGCTGTGCCTCCTTGCGACGCCTTTGCGTCCATGCAGGCTTTGAGGCCAATCTTTTCAAAGAAGCCTTCCTCAAACTCCGGCGCGATCTGTTCGAGCAGCGGCAGCTCGGCCTCTTCGAGCGCAATCCCTTTCTCAACGCAGTAGGCGACGAGCTTGCCGATGATTTCGTGCGCCTTGCGGAAAGGCAGGCCCTTTGAAACGAGATAATCCGCGGCGTCCGTCGCGTTCATGAATCCCTTTTTCGCCGCCGCCGCCATCGCGTCCGGCTTGATCTTCATGGCCCCGACCATGCCCGTGTAGACGGACAGGCAGCTTTTCAGCGTTGCCGAAGCGTCGAACAGCGGCTCCTTGTCCTCCTGCATATCTTTGTTGTAGGCGAGCGGCAGCGCCTTCATCGTCGTCAGAATGCCGATGAGGTCGCCGTAGACCCGCCCCGTCTTGCCTCGGATGAGCTCGGCCATATCGGGGTTTTTCTTTTGCGGCATAATGGACGAGCCTGTGCTGAAAGAGTCGTCCATCTCGATGAAAGCAAACTCCTGCGACGACCAAAGGATGAGCTCCTCGCAGCTGCGCGACAGATGCATCATGCAGATTGCCGCCGCCGAGATGTACTCGATGGCAAAGTCGCGGTCGGAAACGGCATCCATCGCGTTCGCCGAAATATCCGCAAACCCAAGCAATTCGGCTGCGTAGCGGCGGTCTGTATCGTAGGAGACGCCCGCAAGCGCCCCCGATCCGAGCGGCATCACGTCTGTCCGCCCATAGACGTCCCAAAACCGCGCGCTGTCCCGCAAAAACATCTCATAATATGCCATGAGGTGAAAGGCGAGCGACACGGGCTGCGCGTGCTGCATATGCGTGTAGCCGGGCATGAGCGTGGCCGTATGCGCCTTTGCAATGCCGAGCAGCGCGCTTCTCAGCGCCGCGAGCAGCCCCTCGATCTCCAGGATGTCATTTTTGACCCAAAGCCTCGTGTCGGCCGCGACTTGGTCGTTGCGGCTGCGGGCCGTGTGCAGACGCTTCGCGGGCTCCCCGACGCGTTCGGTCAGCAGCGCTTCAATATTCATATGGACGTCTTCGTTTTCATCCGAAAACGAGACCTTGCCCGCCTCGATATCCTCCGCGATGCCGAGCAGGCCGGATTCGATCCTCGCCGCGTCGCCGCCGTCGATGATGCCTTGCTTCGCGAGCATCTTCGCGTGCGCGATGCTGCCCTCGATGTCTTCTTTGTAAAGGAGCTTGTCAAAGCCGATCGAAGCCGCCCACGCGCTCACGTCCGCGTCCATATCCTTGCCAAACCGCCCGCCCCAAAGTTTCATGCCGTTTTGTATCTCCCTTTCAAGCCCTCAATCCGCCAATATCCGCCAACCCGCTGTAACCGCTCAGGCTTGCTTTGTCATTGCGGGTGAAGCGAAGCAATCCAGCGGATAATGGATTGCTTCGGTTGCTGTGCACCCTCGCAATGACGGGCAATTGGCTTGCAATGGCACGGTGTATGAGCAGTTGCAACCCGGCAGCCCGTCAACCCTGCCGCTTTTGGATCGCGCGGATTTTCATCGACAGGCTGAACAGGTTGATGAAGCCCTCCGCGTCCTTCTGGTTGTATACCTCGTCTTCGCCGAAGGTCGCAAATTCCTCGCTGTACAGCGACGCCGGCGCCTTGCTCGCGGCCGCAAGCGCGTTGCCCTTGTAAAGCTCCATGCGCACCGTGCCCGTCACGACTTCCTGCGTCTTGTCCACAAAAGCGTCGATCGCCTCGCGCAGCGGCGTGAACCAGCGGCCATCGTAGACGATTTGCGCGTAGCGCCGCGCAATCTGGCCCTTCTCATACAGGGTCTCGCGGTCGAGCACGAGTTTTTCGAGCGCCTTGTGCGCGTTCATAATAATCGTGCCGCCCGGGGTCTCGTACACGCCGCGCGACTTCATGCCGACGAGGCGGTTTTCGACGATGTCGATTGTGCCGACGCCGTGGACGCCGCCGATTTTGTTGAGCGCCGTAAGGAGCGCCGCCGCAGGCAGGCGCTCGCCGTCTATCGCGACCGGAACCCCTTTTTCAAATTCGATTTCGACGAAAGCAGGATCGTCGGGAGCCTGCTCTATGGGTACGCTCATCACATGGACATCATCACGATGCTCGTTCCACGGGCTTTCGAGGTTGCCCCCCTCGTGGCTGATATGCCAGAGGTTTTGGTCGCGGCTGTAAATCTTTTCGGCCGACTGCTCGACCGGGATATTGTGCGCGGCCGCGTAGGCGAGCAGGTCTTCGCGCGAGCGGAAATCCCAGATGCGCCAAGGCGCGATGATTTTGATGGACGGGTCGAGCGCGTGGATCGTCGCTTCAAAGCGCACCTGGTCGTTGCCTTTGCCGGTGGCGCCGTGCGAGATGTATTTTGCGCCTTCTTTCCGCGCGATTTCCACAAGCTTTTCGGCGATGAGGGGGCGCGCCATCGAGGTGCCGAGCAAATAGTCGTCCTCGTAGGCCGCGCCGGCTTTCACGACGGGCCAGATGTAACCCTCGACAAACTCGTCTTTCAGGTCCAAGATATAGCATTTGTCGGCGCCCGTCGCGAAGGCTTTCTTTTCGATCGCGGCAAAATCGTCATCCTGCCCGACGTCCGCGTCGGCGGCGATGATTTCCGCGTCATAGTTTTCCTTGAGCCACGTCAGGATAATCGACGTGTCGAGCCCCCCCGAGTATGCGAGTACGATTTTTTCTTTTGGCATTGCGATGACCTCCGATATGGCTGTTGCTGTCACTGTGGCGTTGATACGGCAAATATATACAACAGACGACATTATATCATTGACGAAGCGGCGGTGCAAGGTGGCTATGCATAATTATACGGAGAAATTCATAATTATACATAGCAAGAGGTGCTGAAAACCATCGTTCGTTTTGGTATACTACAAAGGCTATGGGGCAGATTGGAAATACAAACATCTGTAAAAAGGGCAGGTCTCTGCGGACGCGCATCATGTTGTACATGGCCGCGCTCGTCGTGCTCGTGACTGCGGCGCTCGGCGTTTCAAGCAGCATTGCCAGCTACAACGAAGCTTCCATAGGCGTTGACCGCCTGCTCGAATCAACGGGGCAGACCCATGTCGATGCGCTTGACGACTACCTGCACATACTGCTGCTCGATACCGCGACGCTCGCCGAGTCGGGTGCAGTCACATCCGGGGCGCTCACATTTGATCAGCGGCAGGCAAACATCAAGCGCATTTATTCGGCGCGCGATGATATTTCTTCCTTATACACAGTCAACTCGGCCGGCATCGCCCTCAACGACGCAGCGGCGGAGGATGTCGGGGAAAATTACAAAGAAGAGCCGTTTTTCATCGTGGGGATGGAGCACGAGGGCGGTTATATTGATGTGCCGTACTACGACGATTGGACCGAAAACATCACAATGACAATTTCGTACAAACTCAATAACACAGACGGCTTTTCCGGCCTGGTCTGCGAGGATGTCAGCTATGACACTGTGCGCAAACTCACAACATCGAACACGCTCGGCGAAACGGGCTACAATTTTCTCATGGACCGGGATGGCGTCATCCGCTCCCACGACGACGAATCCCTTGTGGCCAACGAGATGGGTGCGCTGGAGCTTTTCGCGGAAAACAAGGAGGCAAGCGCTTTTTTGGTGTCGATGCAGACTGCAAATTTTGGCAAGTCGGGCGATTTTGCGGTGAATGGCGAGACCGTCCGGATGTATTGCAACACAATTGAAACCACGGGTTGGAAATATGTCTCCGTGATCAAGGTCGGCGAGTTTATGAGCGGCTTCCGCAGCCAGCTTTTCTTTACTGTCATCACGGCTGCAGCCTGCCTCCTCGCTGCGTTTTTCATCGCGCTTGTGTTGTCGCGGCGCATCGCGAGCCCGATCTCGGTGATGCGAAAGCGCATGGAGCTCCTTGCGGCGGGCGATCTGCATTCGCCGCTTCCCGAAAACAAAGAAAGCGACGAGATCGGCATCCTGTATGTTTCGATGGAAATGTCGCTGCGTTCGCTGTCCGCCTATGTGGCGGACATCACAGAAAACATGCGGCGGCTTGCCGATGGCGACCTGCGGGCAGCAACCGCAGGCCCGTCCGGTGCGGGCGAGTATATCGGCGACTACCTGTCGATCAAAGAGAGCATGGACAGCCTGAGGGCATCCTTGCATGGTTTTTTCGAGGGGACGGGCAATGCGGCCAGGCTCATCGCGGCCACATCGATCCAAATGGCTTCGGCATCAGAGGAGCTTTCGGGCAATACGATCGAGCAAGCCGCTGCCATCGACCGCATCGACCGGCGTTTCGAGGAGATCAAAAACGCGCTTGATGCGGCTGCTGAAAATGCGTCGGAGACGCTTGCAAAGACGATCAGCACACGCGACGAGCTCGTGCGCAGCAGCGAGGATATGAACCAAATGCTCGACGCGATGCGCGATATCGGGACGACGGCGGGGTCTATTGTGAAGATCGTCAAAGAGATCGATGATATTGCTTTTCTTTCGAGCATCCTCTCGCTGAATGCGGCGATAGAGGCTGCCCGGGCCGGGGTGCACGGCAAAGGGTTTTCTGTCGTGGCTGACGAGGTACGCGAACTGGCCGGCAAGAGCGCAAAATCGGCGCAATACACGGAGACGCTGATCACGGGCGCGATCGTCTCCGTTGAGCGCGGCAAGGGCATCGCCGAGGCGACTTCCCAAAAGACCGAAACGGTCAGCAAGCTGCTTGGCGTCGTCGCCGGGCTCATCGAAAACATCGAAGCGACGGTCGCAAAACAGGCGGCTGCCGCAAAGGATATCTACAAGGATCTTTCAAATCTCAATATGCTCGTCCAAAACGATACGGCCATGTCCGAGGAGACGGCGAGCGCAAGCATTGAGCTTTCGCAGCGCATGAGCATGCTTCACCACGAAATGGAGTTTTTCAAGACAGGGGACGAATAAGGCCGCGTCAATTTGCCGCCTCGAAGACGGTGTTGAAACGAACCGTCATGCGCGAAACTTTGCGAGACGCGGCGTTTTTGTGGATCGTGCCTTTCGCGGCGGCTTGCATGAGTTTTTTCTCGGCTTTTGCGAGGCAGATCTGCGCTTCGTCCTTGTCGCCGTTTGCGATCGCCAAATCAAAACCCTTGAAGACATCTTTAAGATGCGCCTTCACGCGCTTGTTGCGGTTTGTTTTGACCTGGATCACATGAATCCTCTTCTTTGCGGATTTGATATTTGCCATTCGTTATATCTCACTTTCTATTTGGCCCAGCAATTCAAATTCGCTTGTCAAATTTGAATGCGCCGAAAGGCGCACTGAAATTTATACAGCGAATTAATTATATGATGGGAACGCGACGATTGCAAGCAAAACGTTTCCGTGTTATATTTTCATCATTATGACATTACAAGACAAAATCAGAAATTTTTCCATCATTGCCCACATCGACCACGGAAAGTCGACGCTTGCGGACCGCATCCTCGAATTCACGGGGGCTGTGGGCACGCGCGAAATGCGGGAGCAGTTTCTCGACAACATGGATTTGGAGCGGGAGCGCGGCATCACGATCAAGCTCCAGACATCGCGGCTCGTCTACAGGGCCGACGACGGGAAGGACTATGTGCTCAACCTCATCGACACGCCGGGGCACGTGGACTTCACCTACGAGGTATCGCGCAGCCTCGCCGCCTGCGAGGGCGCGGTGCTTGTCGTCGACGCGACGCAGGGCGTAGAGGCGCAGACGCTCGCCAATGTCTACCTCGCGATGAACGAGGAGCTTGAAATCCTGCCCGTGCTCAACAAGATCGATCTCGCGAGCGCCGAGCCTGAGCGCGTCAAGGCGGAGATCGAGGACCTCATCGGCCTCGACACGGAGAACGCGCCGCTCATTTCCGCAAAGGAGGGGATCGGCATCAAGGACGTGCTCGAGGATGTCGTCAAACATGTGCCGCCGCCGGGCGGGGATCCGGACGGGCGGCTCAAAGCGCTCATCTTTGACAGCTATTATGACAATTACCGCGGCGTCGTGATTTACGCGCGCGTCTTTGACGGCAGCGTGCGGAAAGGCGACATGATCCGCCTCATGAACACGGGGCGCGACTACGAGGTGACGGATGTCGGGTACTACGCGCCGATGCCGGTGGATACGGATATCCTGACGGCCGGCGATGTCGGCTTCATCTCCGCGAGCATCAAGCATGTCGCGGACGCGCGCGTCGGCGATACGGTCACGCTGGCCGCCGCGCCCGCAGACGCACCGCTGAAAGGCTACAAGAAGGCGCAGCCGATGGTTTTTTGCGGCGTCTACCCGGCCGAGGGCGAGAAATACGAAAGCGTCAAGGACGCGATCGAAAAGCTGCAAGTCAACGACGCGGCGTTTCAGTTTGAGCCGGAAACGAGCACGGCGCTCGGCTACGGTTTTCGCTGCGGCTTTCTCGGCCTGCTCCATATGGAAATCATCGTCGAGCGGCTCGAACGGGAGTTTGGCCTCTCGATCATCACGACGTCGCCCTCCGTGATTTACCGGGTCGTGATGGCGGACGGGGGCGTGGAGATGATCCAAAACCCGTCCAACCTGCCGGAGCTTGACGAGATCGGCCACATCGAGGAGCCCATCGTCAAAGCGGACATTATGATTCCAAAGGAATATGTCGGCGCGATCATGGACTTGTGCCAGGACCGGCGCGGCACGATGCTGCATATGGAATACGTGACGGAAAGCCGCGTCTTGCTGCATTACGAGCTGCCGCTCAATGAGGTCATCTACGACTTTTTCGACGCGCTGAAATCCAAGACGCGCGGCTACGGCTCGCTCGACTACGAGTTTGTGCGGTATCAGGAGTCCAAGATCGTCAAACTCGACATCCTCCTCAACAAGGAGCAGGTCGACGCGTTTTCGATGCTTGTGCACGAGAGCAAGGCGTACTTCCGCGGCAAGTTTGTGACGGAAAAGCTCAAGGAGATCATCCCCAGGCACCAGTTTGAGGTCCCGATCCAGGCGTCGATCGGCCAAAAGGTCATCGCGCGCTCGACGGTCAAGGCCTATCGCAAGGACGTCATCGCAAAGTGCTACGGCGGCGACATCTCGCGCAAAAGGAAGCTGCTCGAAAAACAGAAAGAGGGCAAGAAGCGCATGCGGCAGTTTGGCAGCGTTGAAGTCCCGCAGGAGGCGTTCACCGCTGTCCTGAAATACGATGAAAACAAGTGACGAAAGCAGCCCGATCGGCGTCTATATCCACATCCCGTTCTGTGCGCACAAGTGCCGGTACTGCGATTTTACGTCCTTTCCCATAGGCGATGCCGGTACGCACTTGGCCTACATCATGCAGGTGATCCATGAAATGCGGGCGAAAAGGCCATTGCTTTCCGGCGGCTCTGCGCGTGCGCCCGAGGCGGACACTGTCTATATCGGCGGCGGCACGCCGAGCCTGATCGAGGCGGGCTTTGTCACGGAATTGCTCGACGCGGTTTACGCGGGGTTTCGCGTGAGCGACGACGCGGAGATCACGATCGAAGTCAACCCCGGCACGACGGACGCGGAAAAATTCCGGCGCTATTTCGCGGCGGGGGTCAACCGCGTCAGCGTCGGCGCACAGTCTTTTCACGCGGGGACGCTGGGCTTCCTCGGCCGCATCCACCGCCCGGAGGAAACGCTGCGCTGCGTTTGGGATGCGCGGGATGCGGGCTTTGACGACATCAACATCGACCTCATCTTTGGCGTGCCGGGGCAGTCGCTTTCGGATTGGGCGGGCGACCTCGCGGCGGCTGCGGCGCTCGACCCCGCGCACGTTTCGTTTTACAGCCTGCAGATCGAGGAGGGCACGCCGCTTTTCGAGGACTTTGTTTGCGGCGCCATCGACGCGGCGGACGATATCCTTGACCGCCGTATGTATCATTTCGCAAAAGAGCGCCTTGCGGCACGCGGCCTCTGCCAGTACGAGATATCAAACAGCGCAAAGCCGGGCAAAGCGTCGCGCCACAATCTCAAATACTGGTCGATGGAGCCCTACGCGGGCTTTGGCGTGGGCGCACATTCATATTTTGGGGGGCGGCGCTTTTCCAATACATCCGAGCTTGCGTGCTATCTCTCGGCGGAAAGCGGGGTGGCCATGATGGACTGGACGCACAAAAACACGCTGTCCGACGATATGAGCGAATTCATCTTTCTCGGCCTGCGGCGTACGGCGGGCATCGAGCTCTCGCGTTTTCGCGCGCATTTCGGCCGTGATTTTTGGGAGATCTACGGGGAGGAGACCGAAAAGCTCATCGGCCGCGGCCTGCTCGAAAAAATCGGCGACGTGCTGCGCCTGACGGCGCTCGGCCTCGACCTCGCAAACAATGTCTTTTCCGAGTACGTATAAAGGGTGGCAACCATATGGCATACATCAAGAATTTCATTCATAATTACATGATGGCCGGCGAGCTTTCCATGGAAGTGCGCAGGATCAATATGATTTATCTTGTAGGCATTTGCGCTTCCTTGCTTGACTTGCTGGCGCAAGTGCTGTTTCGGCAATTCAACCTTCCCTTGGTTCTTGTGTTGGCCGGCATTGCCGGCTCTATCATCATATTGATGTATATCTCCAATCGTTTCAAAATTTACAAAGCCGCTACCATACTTCTTGTGTTTGTCTTGTGCGACGTTCTTTTTCCTGCGGCTTTCTTTTTCCTCGGCGGCAGCGGCAGCGGCATGCCCGCGTTTTTCGTCCTCAGCCTGATCATTATCGTATTGCTTATGGGCGGCGCCCTGCGCGTTGTTTTTTTGGTTTTGCATGTGTCCATCATTATCGGCTGCTATTTTGCCGGCGATCGCTATCCCGAATTGGTCGTATCGTTGTCGCCGGCCCAAAGAAATATCGACAATGTGCAAGCCACATTGATTGCGGGGTTTTGCATCGGCGCCATTATTATATTTCAAAACAGGATCTATAACAGGGAGAGGCGCAAGGTCGAACATGCCGGGCGTCTTCTGCAGGCTGTGAACGAAACCGCTGAGCTGCTGATCTCATCCGACATTGACGAGATCGGCGAATCCATCGCAAAAAGCATGGAGATGATCGGGCGGCGCGTAGATGTCGACCGGATATTTGTATGGCAGCGCCATGGGGCCTCCGGGAAAATGCTGTATGCGTTGGAGTTCAAATGGGAAGACGCCGGGCGGGCGCCCGGATCTGCCCAAATGGCAAATATGTGGCATCTGTACGAGGAGGGCTTTCCCGAATGGGAGCCGATTCTTTCAAGCGGCCAATGCGTGAACGGCCCGGTCGGCAAGCTTTCGCAAACGGAACGGGAGAGGTTGGACCCTTGCGGAGTCCGCTCCATTTTGGTCACGCCGGTGTTCATACAGGAAGAATTTTGGGGCTTTGTCAGCTACGATGATTGCCGCCGTGGCGGCCGGGTCTTTTCGGGGGAGGAGGAAAGCATTCTTCGCTCCAGCGGCCTTTTGATTGCAAATGCCATGGCCCGAAGCGAGATGACGGGCAAATTGGTGCAGGCACGGGAGGACGCGCTGACAAGCGCAAAGGCAAAAAGCGATTTTCTCGCGAATATGAGCCATGAGATACGCACGCCGCTCAACGCGGTGATCGGGATGACTTCCATAGGGGAAACATCGAAAGATATCGAAAGAAAGGACTACTGTTTCGGGAAGATCAATGACGCATCCACGCATTTGCTGGGCGTTATCAATGACATATTGGATATGTCAAAAATCGATGCGGACAAATTGGAATTGTCCCCTGTCAATTTCAATTTTGAGAAAATGGTGAAGAGGGCGGTCGGCGTCGCCGCCTTCCGCGTGGATGAGCGGCAGCAGCATTTTACGGTGCGCATTGACAAAAATATCCCCCCGTTTATCGTCGGGGACGACCAGCGTTTGGCGCAGGTCATCACAAATTTGCTAAGCAACGCAGTGAAGTTTACGCCCGAAAAGGGCTCGATTCACTTGGATGCCGGGCTCGAGGGGGAGGAAGGCGGCATATGCACGATCCGCATCTATGTAAAGGACAGCGGCATCGGGATCAGCGAAGAGCAGATGGCGCGCCTGTTTACCTCTTTCCAGCAAGCGGACAGCAGCACCTCGCGGACTTTCGGCGGCACCGGCCTGGGGCTGGCAATTTCCAAGAGCATCGTCGAGATGATGGGCGGTGAGATCAGCATAGACTCTGAACTCGGCAAGGGCTCCACGTTTGGATTTACGATTCGGGCGGGCCGCGGTGTTGACGAGACGCACGGAAACATGCTGAATCCCGGGGTAAATTGGCAAAATATACGCATATTGGCAGTGGACGATGCAGAGGATGTGAGGGCATACTTCAAGGATATTGCGGGGCGGCTCGGCTTCAATTGCGATGTCGCGGACGGCGGCGGGGCGGCGCTTGGGATGATTCGGGAAAACGGCGCCTACGACCTGTATTTTATCGACTGGAAGATGCCCGAAATGAACGGATTGGAACTCGCCCGAAGGATTAGGGAGGATTGCAAAGAGGATTCTGTCATCACCATGATTTCTTCCTCGGAGTGGGCATCGATCGAAAAGGAAGCGAATGGCATCGGTGTGTCGAAATTTTTGGCGAAACCGCTGTTTGCCTCCTCTGTTGCCGATTTGATCAACGAATGCCTGGGCCGGGCCGGCATCATGGCCCCATCCGAAATGCAAGAAGGCGAGGCGGACGATTTTTCGGGTTTTCGCGTGCTCTTGGCCGAGGACGTGGAGATCAACAGGGAAATCGTGCTTGCGCTGCTGGAACCGACGCGTATCGCCATCGATTGCGCAGAAAACGGGGCGGAAGCGGCAGCGCTTTTCCGCAGCGCCCCCGCTCTTTACGATTTGATCCTGATGGATGTCCAGATGCCGGAAATGGATGGCTATGAAGCAACGCGCACGATTCGCGCCATAGGCGCGGCGGAAGCGAAAACCATCCCAATCATCGCGATGACGGCGAACGTGTTCAAAGAGGATGTCGAAAAATGCCTTGCCGCCGGGATGAATGAACATATCGGAAAGCCATTGAACTTTGAAGAAGTCCTGGGCGTCTTGCGGCGGCATCTGCGCAAGCGCATATAAATTGTTGACAAGCGCCCGGGAGGGTGTTATCTTATGGATAGCTGTTAGCACTCACCATGCAAGAGTGCTAACAACAAGGAAACGCACGGCTTATTTCCGAATGCTCGCTGCCCAAAAACAAAAAATGCCAACGAAGCGCAAGGGAAATGATAAAGAAACGAAAGCAATAAAAAATACAACACAGATAAAAATATGGAACTGACGGAAAGAAAACTGAAAATATTGCAGGCCATCATCACGGATTTTATACGCAACGCGGAGCCGGTGGGTTCGCGTACCTTGTCGAAAATGTTTGATATGGGCATCAGCCCCGCGACGATCAGGAACGAGATGGCCGATCTCGAGGAGATGGGCTATCTGTACCATCCGCATACATCATCGGGACGCGTGCCGTCGGACAAGGCGTATCGGCTGTATGTAAACAACCTGATGGACCGCTACGAGCTCGACCTTGCCGAAAAACAGCGTATCCGGCGCGAGCTGCACTTGCATTTGGAAGAGCTTGAGCGCACGGTGCGCCATGCGTCGGAGCTGCTTTCCGAGATCACCAATCTGACGAGTTTTGCGACGTTGGAGGATGTGCGGGATATGAACCTCTTTTTGCAGGGCATGACACGGATTTTTGCGCATCCCGAGTACAATACGATCGAGCAGGCGCGCAATTTCCTTGAAATGGTCGACAACCGGGAAACGTTCGCGGACGAGCTGGCCGAGCGGGACGAGGGCCTTACGATCACGATCGGCGGCGAAAACAGCAACCGAATCGTGGCTGGGTCATCGATTATCACGGCTACCTACCATGTCGATGGGCGCAGGGTCGGCAAGCTTGGCGTCATCGGCCCGACGCGGATGCGTTACAGCGAAATCACAAGCGTGATCGAATATATGTCGAACAATCTTGAAAAAACATTCAAAATGCTCGAAGGAGGGAGTGCGGAACCGGATGACGAAAACTAAAACAAAAGAAGAAATACGCAAGGGTGAAGAAACCCCGGCGAAGGCCGGGGCGCCAACTGGGGAACCGGGCAAAGGGCAGGGCGGGGCAGCGGACGGGGCGGGCGCCGAAGGCGCCGGGGCCGATGCTGCCGGGCAGGCGGGCGACGCGGGCGAGAGCCCGGATGCAAAGTACCTGCGTCTTGCGGCCGATTTCCAAAACTACAAAAAGCGCACGGAAAAGGAGCGCTTTGAGCGGTACAGCGATGGAAAAAAGGATTTTGCGGCTGATATTTTGCCTATCCTCGACAATTTTGACCGCGCGCTCGCCCAGAATGCGGCGCAGGCGGCAGATGAACACGACAGGGCAGTCATTGAGGGGATGGAGATGGTCCTAAAGCAATTTATAGACGTGCTTGCCAAAAACGGCGTGGCGGAGATTGAGGCGCTCGGCGCGGACTTTGACCCCAACGCACACCACGCGGTCATGATGGAGCCCTCAGACGAATACGAGAGCCAAAAGGTGTCCGCGGTCCTGCAAAAGGGCTACCGCATCGGCGAAAAAGTGATCCGCCCCGCGATGGTGAAAGTGGCGCAATAGCAAAAGCAGCAAGCGCGAGAGCGATTATTATATAAAAAAAGAAAAAAACAAGAAGGAGACAGAAAAAATGGGTAAAGTAATAGGGATCGACCTGGGTACGACAAACAGCTGCGTATCGGTATTGGAGGGCGGCGAGCCTGTCGTCATCCCCAACGCGGAAGGCAACCGCACAACGCCGTCCGTCGTGGGTTTTGCGAAAAACGGGGAGCGGCTCGTCGGCGAGACGGCAAAGCGGCAGGCCATCACCAACCCGGAGCGCACGATCAGCTCGATCAAGCGCGAGATGGGCACGGACTACAAGGTCGAGATCGACGGCAAGGCTTATACGCCGCAGGACATCAGCGCGATGATCCTCGCAAAGCTCAAGACAGATGCCGAGGCCTATCTCGGCGAAAAGGTCACGGAGGCCGTCATCACGGTCCCGGCGTACTTTGCGGACAGCCAAAAACAGGCCACGAAGGACGCGGGCAAGATCGCGGGCCTCGACGTCAAGCGCATCATCAATGAGCCGACGGCGGCTTCCCTCGCGTACGGCCTTGAAAAAGAAGAGCACCAAAAGATTTTTGTCTACGACCTCGGCGGCGGCACGTTTGACGTGTCCATCCTCGAGCTCGGCGACGGCGTTTTCGAGGTGCTCGCGACAAACGGCAACAACCGCCTCGGCGGGGACGACTTCGACCAAGTCCTCATGAACCATATCGCGGACAATTTCGCGAAAGAGAACGGCGTGGATCTGCGGGCCGACCGCATGGCGCTCCAGCGCCTGAAAGAAGCCTCCGAAAAGGCAAAGAAAGAGCTTTCCGGCCAGCAGACGACAAATATCAACCTGCCGTTCATCACCGTGTCGGACGCGGGCCCGCTCCATCTGAACATGGATGTCACACGCGCCAAGTTTGACCAGCTCACGGGCCATCTCGTCGAGAAGACCATCGAGCCGATGCGCAAAGCGATCGCGGACGCGGGCGTCACGACTGCGGACATCAACAAGGTCATCCTTGTCGGCGGCTCGACGCGCATCCCGGCTGTGCAGGAAGCTGTCAAAAAGATGACGGGCAAGGACCCCTTCAAGGGCATCAACCCCGACGAGTGCGTGGCGGTCGGCGCCGCCATCCAGGCGGGCGTGCTCACGGGAGAGGTACACGACGTCCTGCTTCTGGACGTTACGCCGCTCTCCCTGTCAATAGAAACGCTCGGCGGCGTCGCGACAAAGCTCATTGAGCGGAACACGACCATCCCGACGAAGAAGAGCCAGATATTTTCCACCGCCGCCGACAACCAGACCGCCGTGGACATCCACGTCATGCAGGGCGAGCGGGAAATGGCGGCCGGGAACATCACGCTGGGCCGGTTCCAGCTTTCAGGCATTCCGCCCGCGCCGCGCGGCGTCCCGCAGATCGAAGTCACCTTTGACATCGACGCCAACGGCATCGTGAACGTAAGCGCCAAAGACATGGGAACGGGCAAGGAGCAGCGGATCACCATCACTTCTTCCACGAAGCTTTCGGACGAAGAGATCAAAGCCAAGGTCAAAGAAGCGGAGCAGTACGCGGAAGAAGACAAACGGAAAAAGGAAGAGATAGACACGCGCAACAGCGCCGAAACCCTGGTATATGAAACAGAAAAAGCGCTGAAAGAGATCGAAGGCAAGCTGAGCGAAGACGAAAAAACCCGGATCACAGGCGCGAAAGAGGCCCTTTCAAACGCACTTGCCGGGACGGACATCGAAGAAATCAAACAGAAGACAGAGACCCTCACGAATGAATTCCACACCATTTCCGCCAAAATGTACGAACAGGCACAGGCGCAGCAAGGCGCGCCCGGCGGCGACGCAGGATATGCGCAAGGCGAGCCGGACGGCGCGGAAGGGCAGCGGCCGGCAGGAGACAATGTGGTGGACGCGGAATACGAAGTGGTGGACGATGAAAAAACCGACGGTGAAAAAACGAACGAGTAAAAAATAGCTGAAAAAAGGGATTATACTATAACGAACGAGTAGGATAAAATGGCTGAAAAACGTGATTATTATGAAATACTGGGCCTGAAAAAAGGCGCGGCGGAGGCAGACATAAAAAAGGCCTTTCGAAAGCTGGCCATGCAATATCACCCGGACAAAAATCCGGGCGACAAAAAGGCCGAGGAAAAATTCAAGGAAGTGAATGAAGCCTACGGCATCCTTTCCGACCCGCAAAAAAAAGAACGCTACGACAGGTTTGGCCATGCCGGCGTGGATCCCAACGCCGGTTTTGGCGGCGGCGCGGGATTCGGCGGCGCGGGCGGCGGATTTGAAGACATATTCGGCGATCTCTTCGGCGGCATGTTTGGCGGCGGAAGCTCCGCGCGAAAGCGGAACGGCCCCAGAAAAGGGCAGGACGTCCAAAAGGACTTGCGCATAAGCTTCGAAGAAGCCGCTTTCGGGACAAAAAAGCAAATCCAGCTCAGCCGTTACGCGCTCTGCGACGAATGCGGCGGTTCGGGCGCCGCCAAGGGTTCGTCCAAAATAAAATGCGCCAACTGCGGCGGCTCGGGCGAAGTCCGCACCCAGCAGCGCACGCCCTTTGGCCAGTTTGTGAACGTCAGCCCCTGCCCCAAGTGCGGGGGGGCGGGTGAAGTGATCGAAAATCCCTGTAAAAAATGCGGGGGCACGGGCAGGATCCGCAAAGAGATCACCATTTCGGTGGATATCCCGGCAGGCGTGGACAACAACTCGGTCATTTCCCTGAAAGGGCAGGGGGAACCCGGCACCCACAACGGGCCCGACGGGGATCTCTACGTGGTTATTTCCGTGGCTCCGCACAAGCTGTTTCAGCGAAACGGGACGGATCTCCAGCTGGACATACCCATTACGTTCACGCAGGCGGCCCTGGGCGACACCATCATCGTCCCGACCTTAGAAGAAAAGGTTTCGTACAAAGTGCCGCCGGGCACGCAGCCGAACACGACGTTCAGGCTGAAAGGCAAAGGGATCCGGTCCCTGCGCAGCGGGAAAAACGGGGATCTCTACGTCACGGTCGTACTGGAGATTCCGACGAAGCTCAGCAATGAAGAAAAGAAACTGCTGAAGAAGCTGGACGAAGCGGCGAAGCAAGAAAATAGCCACGAAGCCTACGCGAAGCGGAAGAAATTCACGGATGCCATGAAAGATCTGTTCCATTAGCGGCCCTGGGCGGGAGATCATGCCCGTCCACGTCATTGCGAGCGGAGCGAAGCAGCGCCATATGGGTTGCTTCGGCGGTCTCGCCGGCGGCAAAATCCCGGATTCGCATAAAATTCGCATAAAATTCGCGAAACCCTTGCAATGTGCTTTCTGCCGTGATACAATATCGTAAGAACCGGAACGAACGTAGCAAAGAGTGGGCAATCCCACTCTTTCATTTATGATAGGAATGAAATGGCGAAGACAAAAGTGACGGCGCTGGCGGAAGAACTGCTGGAAGATTTTCTGGCGGCGCACGGGTTCGAGTTACATAATATAGAATATGTAAAAGAAGGAAAAGAGTGGTACCTCCGGGTCTATATCGACCGGATCTGGCATGGCCGGGCCGACGGTGCGCAAACCCCGGCGCCCGCCGCGGACGGTCTTCCCGGCGTCAGCTTAGACGACTGCGAACTCGTAAGCAAATTCCTAAGCGAGAAATTAGACGCCCTGGATCCCATCGAACAGAACTATTATCTGGAGGTGTCCTCACCCGGGCTGGACCGCGAGCTGCTGCGGGAAAAAGATTTTATACGTTTCGCGGGCCAAAAAGTGGTTTTGCGCCTTTACCAGCCCTATGAAAAGAAAAAAACGCATATCGGCACGCTGGCAGGCATTGAAAATGACGTCATAACCATTCGGAATCAAAAAGGGGAAGCTTTGGCGTTCCCCAAAGAGCAGGTGGCGAAAATCCAGCTGGAATCCGTGTTTTAACATTATTGTTACGAATAAGATCGTCGCCGGCGGGCGGGCATAACCCGCCGGTCGGGTCGCTGACGCTTGTGCGGGCGCTACACTCGCGATGCTCGTTCCGCCGGTATGCCCGCAATCCCGCCTCTGGGTGACGCCCGCCCACCGGCTGGATGATTCGTTATCGAAGCAATGTTTTGGAACTGATACCAAACGACCGTGAATAACGCCGAAGCAAAAATTCGGCAAAAAAGACAAGCTGACGGAGGTTAACATGAACAAAGAATTCATCCTTGCCCTGGAAGAGCTGGAAAAGGAGAAAGAGATCTCAAAAGACACGCTTATCGAGGCCATCGAAATAGCGATTCTTTCGGCGTACAGAAAGAACTACGGAACGTCCCAGAACGTCCGCGCGGTCATAGACAAGGAGACGGGGGACATAGATGTTTATACGCGCAAGGAAGTGGTGGAAGAGGTGGAGGATGACCAGATACAGGTCGCGCTGGAAGAAGTCCTGGAATTCGACCCGGACTACAGCGTAGGGGACGCCATTGAATACCGCGTGACGCCGCGGGATTTCGGCAGAATCGCGGCGCAGACGGCGAAGCAGGTCGTGGTGCAGCGCATCCGTGAAGCGGAGCGGGGCATGATCTTTGACGACTACGTCAACAGGCAGGGGGAAATTGTGACTGGGACCATTCAGCGCATCAGCAATGAAACCATATTTGTGAACATGGGAAAAACCGAAGGGATCCTTTCGGCGCCGGAACAGGTGCGGGGCGAAACCTACAACGTAAACAGCAGGATGAAATTCTTCATCATAGACGTCCGCAAAAATCTGAAAGGACCGCAGATTTACCTGTCCCGCTCCCATCCGGGGATCGTGAAGCGTCTGTTTGAGCTGGAAGTCCCGGAAATCCAGGACGGCATCGTTGAAATTAAAGGCTTGGCCAGGGAACCGGGTTCCCGTACAAAGATGGCGGTTTATACCGAGGATGAAGGCGTGGATCCCGTCGGCGCCTGCGTCGGCTCGCGCGGAAACCGGGTGCAGGCGGTCGTGGACGAATTGTTCGGTGAAAAAATCGACATTATCAGCTGGGGGGACGAAGCGCCGCAAAACATCAGCAGCGCCCTTTCGCCCGCGAAAGTGGAACGGGTCATAATAAACGACGACGGAAAATCCGCCACGGTGATCGTCCCGGATTACCAGCTGTCCTTAGCCATCGGCAAGGAAGGGCAGAACGTGCGGCTCGCGGCGAAGCTCAGCGGCTGGAAGATAGACATAAAAAGCCACAGCCAGTATTTCCCGGAAGAAGCGTGCGCGGAGGACGATGCATACGATGCATACGAAAGGGCGGCGGGCGCGGTTTATGATGAACTGACGGCGGAAGAGAATCCGGGAGCGGCCTATGACGAACCGGCGGACGAGGTTGCGGATGCTGCGGAAGCGGCCTATGACGAACCGGAAGACGCGGAGGACGATGCTGCGGAAGCGGCCTATGATGAACTGGAAGACGCGTTGCCCGAAGAAGAGATAGCCGGTCTTCCGGATGCCGTCCCGGAACAGGAGGAAGCGGAAGCGTGATCGCATGGGAGGGCGGCGGCATGAAGCAAAAGAAAATACCTATGCGAAGATGCGTCGGCTGCATGGAATCAAAGCCTAAGCGGGAGCTGATGCGGATTACGGCCGCGGAAGGCGGGGCAAAAGCGGATCCTACGGGAAAGGCAAACGGGCGAGGCATCTATTTGTGCAGACGCATGGAATGTTTTGCCAAGGCGAAAAAAAAACGGGCGATCAACCGAGGCTTGGAAGTGAATTTGACGGAAATACAATTGGATCAACTGTTCGGAGAGTTAGAGGAGGTGTTCGATATTGAGCATTAAGATACACGAACTTGCAAAGGAGCTGGATATACCCAGCAAGGATGTTCTGGCGAAGGCGCTTGCCATGGGTGTTGAGGCGAAGACGCATATGAGCGCGATATCGGATATGGAGGCAATCACGGTGAAAAACGCGATTGTCCACGGCAGCAAGGGGGTTGAGACAAAGATCGTGAAGGTTCAGCCCCGGACCGAGAAACCGAAAAACGCCCCGGAAGACGCGCCGAGGGTGGTGGTTAAGGCAGCCGTGAAACCGGCGGTAAACCCGGCCTTAAAACCGAAGCCGCCCGTAAACGGCGTCAGGGAACCGGCGGAAAACAGGCCGATGCAAAGACCTCCTCAGGGAATTCCGCGAAAAGTCACGGAACCAAGAACTGCGGACGTGTTCAGAATTCCCTCTGAACAGGCAGCGGAGGAGAAAAGACCTGCGGTTACGCAGGAATTCAGGCATGCGCCGCAAGGCGTCGGCGTGCGCGTCCCCGCCGAAAAGATAAACAAGGCGCCCGCCGACGAAACGCCGGAACATGCAAATCAAACTGCTGCGGCCGCAGCCGGGACGGACACCTTTGCGCCGGAAACGCGCTCCGACGCGCATCCTGCGCTAAAACAGGCGGGAGAGCAGCCGGAAAGCGGGAAGCGGAGCGAACCGCTTGCCCATGCGGACAGGCCGCAACATCCGGTAACGGCCGGAAGCCAGCCGGCCAGGCCGGCCGGAGACGGAAGACCGCCAGCCAGGACCGGGGACGGAAGACCGCCCGCGAGGGCCGGAGACGGAAGACCGCCAGCCAGGACCGGGGACGGAAGACCGCCCGCGAGGACCGGGGACGGGAGGCCGCCCGCCAGGACCGGGGACGGAAGGCCGCCCGCGAGGACCGGGGACGGAAGGCCGCCCGCCAGGACCGGGGACGGGAGGCCGCCCGCCAGGACCGGGGACGGGAGGC
>JAITMX010000068.1 GCA_031290775.1 Eubacteriales Family XIII. Incertae Sedis bacterium | reverse complement strand
CTAACCCAATTTGCAAAGCAAATTGATGGTAGGACGTCTGCCAGGCTTGCGCGGCTTTAGCCGCAATGCAAGCTACGGCTGGTCGTCTACCGTGGCACTCTACCGTGGTCGTCTACCGTAATGGAAAAACGGACAGCGGAGGTGCAAATCTCTGCGAGATTTGAGAAGCGCCATTATCGCAATGGCGAGCAATTGGCTTGCAATAGCATGGTGTCTGAGCAGTTGCCACCGGTGATCTGCAAAAGCAAGTGCGGCCCTATGGGGCGCGCGGACATCCCTACCCCCCCCTTTCAGACAGATCCACCCAAGCCCGCGTATTCCGCCCGGCGTGGGATAATGTCAACCATCGGCTGCGATGCCCATGATTTTGAACGGAGGCGCCATCATGGCATACAAACACTTGTCGCTGGACGAAAGGAAGACCATCGAGGAGATGGCGAACCAAGGGACGTCGCTCACAAAGATCGCGAAGCGCATCGGGCGGGGCAAAAGCACTGTCTCGCGGGAGCTTCTGCGAAACGCGTCCGCCGCCCGCAGCGGCGGCGTGGCAGCGTGGGAAGAAGCCTGCGGCCATTTTGGTCAACGCGGGCTATATGCTGCTGAGTGTCGTCCGAAACCACTGAAAAAGCCGTCCTTGCGGGCAAGGGCCGAGCGGGGGATCGCTATTCAAGGGTATGCGAAAAAGTTGCTTTTTTTGTGCAAAAAATCAACTTTCTGTATGGCCAGAGGCGATAAAGGCCTCGAAAACCGATACAATATGGCTTTACAGCTCGTTTTTGACGGCTTATTCGCCTATGTTTAACCATAAAATACGGTTTTTCCCAGACTTCTCTTGCAGAAAGTTGATTTTTTGCACAAAATCCGCCGAAAAAATGGATCGGGGATGAAACGGCGCACGCCTTCCTTTCTTGCCTTTTGAACAGACGCCCGTGCAAGATCGCGCTTCCAAAATTGCGCGGTTTTATCATCAGTTTTATCATCCGCACCAAATGGCCGTGTTTTTCAGTGGTTTCGTGTCGTCCTCTTTGTGTTCACCCGGCATCCGGGTCGTAGGTGACGGTATTGTCGGTTTCATAAATTTGCCCGCCGGCACCGGGCTCTGCCGGTGCGTCCTCTTTCTGCCCCTGCCCATAAAGGGCAAACACAGCCAACGCAAGCAACACAGCCAAAATGGCCACGCCCGCCACCTGCAATTTCTTCATACGCCAAATCTCCGTTTCTGCGGCAAATCCCCAAGATAAACCCTGCGGGATTTGCCGCTTTTATTCTGGATTGCTTCGCTTCGCTCGCAATGACAACGGCTGGCAGCGGGGCTTTCACACATCCTCTCGTGCCGTTTTTCCGCGCGCGAGGAATGTGCCGGCAGATTCCAACGCGAGTATGACCGTGAACAGCAGTGTCCATTGATCGGCCCATACCACAGACTGGCTCATATCCTGCGTCAGCAAAAACAGGATGAGCGAAACAGCAGCAAGGGCGCCGCTGAGGGCCACCCATCGGCTATCGGCCTTCTTCTGCTTCCGCCTGTGCGCCGCAGCCTTGAATATTGTGATCGCCGCCACAAATAATCCCGCCAGCATGATGCCCAGGTTGAGCAGCGCCCAAGCGCCAAACCCCCGGGGGGCGGACAGCGGGACGCCGCCAATCCCTATGATGCCCTCTGCCTTCACCGCATCTTCAAAGGACGTTTCCCCGCCATTGGACGTGTCGGGTATGACCCTTGATTCATTTGTCGGCACCGGGATGGCAGGGGCGGCCGGGGCGGTTGACACAACGGGGGCGGCCGGGGCGGCCGGCACAACAGGGGCAATCGGGACAACCGGGACAACCGGAGCGCTTGGCGTTGTGCTCGGCGCGCCCGGCGGCGTGCCCGGCGCACTTGGAGCGTCGGGATACCGCACCGTTACCCCTTGTTCGTCCGAGCTGTCGCTGGCGCCGTTGAGGATCAATTCCGCCCGGTTGGTGATCCGGCTGCTGCCTGTACTGTCAAAGGCCGCTTTGTCGACCACCGCAGTCACATCCATCGTGATCGCCGCGCCCGCAAGGCTGCCGATCCTGTTTGGGTTGAACACAAACCGTACCGTATGGGCGCCCCCGTCATAGCTGAGCGCACCGTCTGCCGCGCTGGCAGGCACATTGTTTATCCTGACGTCCGCATATTGCGCGCTCCCGCCTTTCAAAGACATCTGCGCCGCCATGATGTCCCTGATCTCAACGCTTTTGTAGCCAAAGACATCAGCGGGCATCTTCATGCTGATCCGGTAATTCAAATCCTTTGTCAGGTCAGATACCGTTAATGTATCCGTATATTGCCCATCTGCGTCCATCACCTGCTTCTTGAAATTGCTCACATCCTCGGGATCCGCCACTGTCACTGTTTCCCCGTCCGACGCGGCGGGCGAATCATCGTCCCCGACGGGGAGGCCGCCGCCGCCTTTCGGGTTGATGTAAAGCGCCGCAATATTTTGCACCGGCTTCGCCGTGCCTGCGGCCGCCGCCGCAGCATATTCCGCCTGCGCCGCGCTCGTAAAGGAAGCGTTCACCGTCATCACGAGCAGCTTGCCCGCAAAGGCGGCGGCTTTATTGCTGCCGTCAAGCCCGTAGACGGCGAAATATACTGCATTGGAATCTTTGTCGTAAATCAGTGTTTCGCCGGTGAGCGGCGCACCTGCCAGCGTCACCTTTACCTTGTCCGATACGGCGTCCGTGATCGCCATTCCGCTCGGCAGCCTGTCCACGATCGCGAAACTCTCGTAGCCTGTCAGGTCGCCGGGCAGGGTGAATCTGATGTCATACACGACCGGCGCGTTGAGGTCGCCCGTATAGACGCGATCGCCGTCCGCAGCCGTCTTTGTAAAGTCAGAGGGCGGCAATATGACTGCCGGGGGCGTGACGTCGGGGACGTCGGGGACTCCGGGGTCGTCAGGGTCGCCGCCGTTGACGATGAGCCTGGCGCTGTTGGTGATGCTCGTCGCGTCTGTGACAGAGGCGGCGATCTTCGCTTTCACGGTCATGGTCACGGTCTTGCCCGCGAGCGCAGTCAGGTCGTAACCATCGTCAAAGAGGTAGCTGATGACATTGCCGGTCTGCGTTAAAGCCCCGTCGCCCGCGCCTACCGCTGCGCCGTTCACGGCGACCGTCACGGCCGAGGCGAGCGCCCCGTCGAGTACGAGGGCTGCCGGGAGGATGTCCTGCAGCTCCGCGCTGTCGTAGCCTGTCATGTCGGCCGGGAAGCCCGCCGATATACGGTAGGTGAGCGCGATGGCGGTATTGGTGACGACCGCGTTGTCCGCCCATGTAGCCCCGCCATCCAGCGACACTTTCTTTGTCAGGGAGGTGGGACCGTCCATGGCTTCGATGGGAATATTTTTGCTTGCCGCGCTGACCTGCTTGCCGTTGATGGAGAGCGCGGCTGTGTTGCCGATGGCAGACCCCGGCGTCAAGGCGCCGGGCACTTGCGCCGCCGCCGTAAAGACCGTGTCGATATGCAGTGAAAGCGTCTCGCCCGTATGTCCCGCCAGGTCTGCGGCGTTTACCGTCGCGGTCAATTTGTTCGCGCTGAAAGTCAGCGCGGCAGTGACCGGGGTGTTGGATGCGCCGACGGTCAGCTTCACTTTGTCCGCGAGCGTCCCCGTGATAGTGAGCGAGGACGGCAGGGCGTCTTCAAAGACCACCGTCTGATAGCCGACCAGGGTATCGGGAAGGGCAAACGCCAGCGTATAGCCGAGCGTCTTGTCCAAATCGGAAAGGGTCAGCTTTGAGGCAGACGCGGTCTTCGTCAGGCTGCCGGGCGTTTGGAATATGACTGCCGGGGGCGTGACGTCGGGGACGTCGGGGACTCCGGGGTCGTCAGGGTCGCCGCCGTTGATGATGAGCCTGGCGCTGTTGGTGATGCTCGTCGCGTCTGTGACAGAGGCGGCGATCTTCGCTTTCACGGTCATAGTCACGGTCTTGCCCGCGAGCGCAGTCAGGTCGTAACCATCGTCAAAGATGTAGCTGATGACATTGCCTGCCTGTGTTAATGCGCCGTCGCCCGCGCCTACCGCTGCGCCGTTCACGGCGACCGTCACGGCCGAGGCGAGCGCGCCGTCGAGCTGCAATGCTGCCGGGAGGATGTCCTGCAGCTCTGCGCTGTCGTAGCCTGTCATGTCGGCCGGGAACCCTGCCGATATCCGGTAGGTGAGCGCGATGGCTGTATTGGTGATGACCGCGTTGTCCGCCCATGTAGCCCCGCCGTCTAGCGAGACTTTCTTTGTCAGGGAGCCGATAGGCTCGATGACCTCAACCTCGGCGGGGGGCGTTTGCGTCGTGCCGCCATTCAGTATGATCTGCCCCACGTTCGCTACAGGCGCATAATTGTTGGCGCCGGTCAGCGCCGCGACAAATTTCAGCTTGACCGTCTTGCCCGCGAGATCCGCCCTGTGGTCGTCTATATAGGTCGGGCTAAAGACAAACTGCAAAGTCCGCGACCCTGCGGTATAGGTCAGCGTCCCGGCGGTATTGGTGAAAATGTCGCCCGACGCCGTATGCGCGAGCTCCGCGCCTTCCAATAGCACGTAAACGCTGCTGAGGTTGCCGCCCTTGATGGCGAGGGCTGCGGGCAGCACATCCCTGACCGTGAGGCTACTGTACAGGTCTAAGCTGCCAGGCAATGTGAATCCGATCTCATAAGGCAGATCCTTGCCGATGCCCCCATCCCCTATGGCGCTGTCGGTCACGCCGTTGACCGTCTTGTACAGACCCTCTGCGGGGTCTGCGGTGCCGGTGATCACGGGATCCGTAGCCCATAAGGCATAGAGGTCTACCTTGTATGTATTGGAATCGCCGTCCAGTGTGTCGCCCAAAGCGGCATCGGGGAATCCGACTGTATGGCCTTCCGCGTAGGTCACTCCGGTGGGGGCAGCGCCTACCCGGTCGGGCGCGGCAGCATTTTGAGTTCTCGACCAGCCGATGAACGCGTAGGTGTAAATCCTGCCATTGACCTGTACGACTTTTTCAAATCCTAGGTCGTCTGCGCCGGGAAGGGGTACAGGCTCGTTCCTCTGATAGGTCGTCAAAACGTTTGGCGTACCGCTCGTCCCGGTCTCGTGGTAGGTCACCTTCGCTAAAGGGATTGACGCGGGAATGTACCTAGCGAGCAGGGTCGTGTCGCCCCAGATGGGCACGAACATGCCGGGGTAGTAGACCTTGCCGGAGAGGTCGCCGGAGACAGTCCAGCCCGCGAAGACATCCCCGCCCTTTGTGAGGTCGCCCGTAGGCGCGAGGGCGCGGTGTTTCGTCTGTATATCGTAGGTCTCTGTGACGGGAACATTGGGAACAGAGCCGCCGGAGCCGCCGTCGGCATCGTAGTCCACGGTGAATCCGTCGACCTGCCACGCGCCGAAGATGGTGATGTCGTCGTAGATTTCCATCTCCCACTGATACTCTTGGGTGCGGCTGTCGCCGTAGGGGTTCCAGTACCAGCCTTGGAATGTCCCAAGCCCCGTATAGGCTGTGCCCGCGGCAAACAGCCCGGGGTTGACGGCGGCGTCCCCGTCCGCTACGCCAAAGGGGGAGCCGGCAACCTCGTCGCCGCCTTTCTTCTCAAGGATCGTCACCATATTGGCGTTGGAGGCGTACTTTGCGTAGAGGTAGAGGTCGCCTGCGGGCATCGTCGCACTGCCCGAGTGGGGCGTGCGGAACTCGGCCTCCTCGTACCAGCCGACGAATGTCATATCCGGGTCAGTCACCGTAGGTGTGGGAATAGCGCCGATGGGCGCTCCGTATTTTACATTTCGAGACGTTTCGGCAACGATGCCGTAAGGGTCGGCGTCAAAAGTCGCTGTGTAGGAGAGTCTTCCGCACATTGAATATGTATAGAGAATTTTCCAATAGCCGCCTTCGGACGCGCCCTGGGCGAAATTGGCGGCCCAGAAGTCGTATCCCTCACCGTAGACATGAACTCCATTCAACATTGTCAGCCCGCTGCCTCCATTCCCTCCAAAGTCGAGTGATCTTTGGGACGGAGTTTTAGTTGTCGCGGTGCCGGGTACCGTTCCTACTTGCGTTTTATCCGCCGCAAGGTCAAAATATTTTCCGCTGTCTGCGGGGTATTGGACAATCGGCAGCATATTCGACCCGTTCGGCGTCAGTGCCGCGTCATAGTTTGGAATCGGATTGCCGACAGCCTCAATCTCAGCCTGCCGCGCTGCCGTCGCTTCTACATATTGCAGACGATACAATGTCGAAGAATGACCGGACGGATTGAACCACGAAGGTGCGACACGCACCGTATATCCATTCCCGGCATTGGCGCCAAAATTCCATATAGCTATATTAACGTCTATTATATTATTATGGTAAACGTTAATGGTGTTAGAAACGAACCAACCGGTCTGAACATATGCGGCATAAGTACCCGTTCCGGGTTTTACCTCCGAGCTCAAGGGCCATTGATCTGTCAAACTTTCTTCATACTTGGCCTGAAATTTATACATATTGGCAGCAGTGTCACTGGTATAGGTTTGGCCGTTCTTAACGATCGTTGCGTTGGGGACTGCTATACTTTGCGCTTCCATCTCCGGCGTGCTGGGAGGCGCGCCGATGCCGGCTCCATCATTTTTTGCTTCGAAAAGGAATGTATAGACGATGCGCTTGTAGTAGACGTTGATGACCGTGTTCCCCCTACCGGAGAGGGGGTTGGAATCGGCATCGGAGAAATAAAATGTGGAGGCGTTCATTGCGTTAACTTGCGCTTTCGCGGCATCGGTATATGTTCCCGCATCCCCCGCGAGGGTCTGGATATCCGCGGCGGAGAGAACCGACCCCGCAGGCTTAAGCTCGGTGGTGATCTTCTGGGAATAGGCGAAGTCGTAGTTCGCCCTGTCCGTACCGGGGCTGACATTGTAGCCGAGGTTCGCCTTTTCGTTCCAGTAGACGATGGTGTAGCTGACAGGCTCGGGCGTCCACACGGCGTAGAGGATCAGCTCCCCCGTGATCAGATCGTCAAAATCATAGGCTGCGCCGTTTGGCGTCTTTGACCAGCGTGCAAAGGTGTAGCCCTGCCGGGTGGGGTCGGACGGCTCGTCCGCCTTGTCGCCCGCAGCTTTCGTCTGGGGGACGACATTGCTGCCGCCAGAGACAAACCAGACGGCATACCCCGGCGCAAAATGGGGCTGCAATACGTAATTGGCGTTGATCGGATTGCTGAAATTGAAAATGTTCCCGGCTTGGCCCGAGGGCAGCTCGATCTCCCATGTATTCGAAAAGATGTAGCCCGGGCGTACACCCACGGGGAAGGACGGCTCCGGGACGGTGCCGCCGGAAGCGACGATGTCGGACTGGACGATGACGCCGTAGGCGTCCTTAAACTGGACGAGGTAGCTAGTCGAAAAACCGGCGTAGAGGGTCAGGTCTCCCGTGACGGGCGTGCTGAAATCATATCTGCCTTCTATGGCGGGCTCTCCCGTCTGCTGGGTCGTATACCAGCCGATGAAGGCTCGCTTGCCCGCAGGAAGGGGCGGCGCGGGCGGCTCTTCCGCCAACTCGTTTTCGTGGACATACTGGACAGGGTGGGCGTCGTAAAGGGCTCCGTCGCTGTAAAACAGAAGCGTATAGGTCACCGCGAACAGGGACAGATCGCCGCCCGCAGCCTCCGGCTCTGCGGCAACGCCAAGCTGCGCGAGCCCCGTATCCGCAGGGTGTTCGGCGGGCTCGGCGGACAGGCCCGCAGACGTATCTGCATCCGGGTTTGCCGGGTCCCCGGCGGACGGGCCTGCATCCGGGTTTGCCGGGTCCCCGGCAGGCGGGCCGGAACCGTTGCCGCCGTTTTCCATGCCGCCGGCAGCATCGCCATCGGAGGGCGCTTCGCCGGCGTCGCTTTCATTGTCCCCTCTGATGAGCCCATCCCCGCCGGCCGCACTTCCATCGTCTGCCGCGCCGTCTCCGGGTGGGTTCGCGGCCGAGCCGTCCTCCGGCGCGGCGGGGGTGGCCTCATCAGAGGGGATTGTCTCGCTCTCGCCGGAGCCTGCTGTGCTTTCATCGCCCGGCGCGCCTTCTTCTGACAGCGTCGCGGATGCCCCGCCCTCCGGCGCGGTGGACGCGAGGGAGCCCCCCATTGACAGCACCGATACGACGGCGGTCGAAAGCAATGCCGCGATCAGTATTGCCGCTAAAATTACCGACTGAAAATAACCCCTTTTTCCCTTACCCACAATTTCTCCCTCCTGCTTGGCCGGAATGCCCTTCCGCTTCCCCGGCGGCGCATTGCCCCTGCAACACCCCGCGAGAGAATCAAATATAAAGAACCACATCAATTATAGGGACTAAGGCACAGCCGGTTTTACTGCTTTTGCGATTTTGCGCCAATATATAGACGCCGGATGCACAACCAGCCTTGCATCCGGCTGTGCATCCGGCCACGCAACAAATCCCGGGGGATATATACCCCGGGAAACCCTCTTCAAACATTATTTTGCCAAAGGAAGCGCTGGTTGATTCGGAAACGTGGAAATTTTCCTAATTTCGATCAGGCTCGATCAAAAACTCCCTGACGATGGTGGCTGCATTTCCCGCGTCATTTTGCAGGCGCCATTCTATGCGGTAGTTGCCGGGGGGCAATTCCTTCAGCTCTGCATCGGCGTCGGCGCCGGCGTTCTTGGCCACGACACGCTCATTTTCACCTATGGAAAGGATCTTCCATTCGAGTATCCGCCCCTCGGCGTCTTTGCGCTCCAGCCTCGCCCCCACGGGATTGATCTGCTTGTTCGTCTCAGGCGCAGCGCTTTCATTTTCGAAGATGATCACGGCATCGGGCTGAAACACTCCCGCGTTTCCCGGGTCTTGGCTGCTGCCGGAATCAATATAGGAATAAAACCCGTATACCCCCGCAGTGACCGCCAGGGCGCCGGCGATCAATACGCCGGCGGTATTCACATGGCCCAGGCCGCCTGTATCCGCCGAAGCGGCGGGCGCGGGGATATTGCCGAGCGCCGTATCGATGCGGCCCGCCACTTCCCGGCAATAGGCGTCCGGGAACATGGCATCCGCCCTGCCCGCCAGCGAGCGGGCGAGCGCCGGGCCAAAAGCCGCGCCGGTCAGGAAAGCCAACTCGTTTTCCTTGGTTTCCTTCCCGGGCTTCGCCCTGTTTTGCAAATCCTGTTTTATCATTTCTTTCGCACGGAGGATGTTTGTCGATACCGTTTTGTCCGTAACACCAAGCACATTCGCAATCTCCTTATAGCTCATATCATCGTAATAATACATCATCAGCGTCTGTTTTCTGGCTTTCGGAAGCCGATCGATTGCTTCCATCAAAATATCTTCGGTCAGGCTTCTCTCTGCAGCCTCGTCAGGCAGCGCTTCTATCGACTGGGCTTCGAGTATATTCTCGTAGTCATCGATATTTGCGCCATTGTGTTTGCAGGCCCTTGCATTCTCCGTACTGCAGGCATTTGCAACGATGGTATTGACCCATGACCGGAAAGCCTCCGGCTTTTTCAGCGAGCCGATGTTTTGGTACATCTTGATGACGACTTCCTGCGCCACATCCTCCACCTTGTTTTTGTCGTGCAGCAGCTCGCTCGTGTGAAACAGGATGCTCTTGATGAAGATGCCGTACAAGTCCGTGAAGGCTTTCTTGTCGCCCCCCATCGCCCGCCTGATCGTCTTCTTCATTTCACTTTTATCCATAAAAACTCCCGTTTCGCTAATTCGTGCATTGCCATTTGCGCTTCCTTATGTTTTTGCCGGGCAGCGGTAGAGCTGTCCATTCAGTACCGCATAGACCATAAGGAAGCGGTGAGAAATAAATTGGACATTTGGTTTGTCTTTTTTCCGCCTGACTGCGTTGCAAAGCCTCGCCGTACTACCAGTACGGCTACGTTTTGCGCCTTGTCAGCCGAAAA
>JAITMX010000205.1 GCA_031290775.1 Eubacteriales Family XIII. Incertae Sedis bacterium | reverse complement strand
TCCGTTTTTCCATTACACGCTAAAGCGTGTGGAAAAAAGGCACCTCTGCTGTCCGTTTTTCCATTACACGCTAAAGCGTGTGGAAAAAAGGCAACGCAGTCAGGCGGAAAAAAGACAAGTCAAATGTCCAATTTATTCCGTAACGCTTCCTGAGAACTGAATGGACAGATTAGAACAGTTTCTCAGCGATCTCCTTGACTTCAATCCAAACATCGACATTGGATTGATTGAAAACGCGTACAAAAAGGCTGACCAGATGCATGCCGGGCAGCTGCGCAAATCGCTCGAGCCGTACATCATCCATCCGATAGAAGTCGCAAAAATCCTCGCGGATCTGGGCATGGACGACATGACCATCGCCGCGGGGCTTTTGCATGACGCAGTTGAAGATACGCCGTACAGCATCGAGGAGCTCCAAAAGGACTTTGGCGCGCAGGTGGCATTTTTGGTCAACGGCGTCACGAAACTTGGCAATCTCGTTTATGAAAACAAGGAGGAGCGGCAGGCTGAAAACCTGCGCAAGATGTTCCTCGCGATCTCAAAGGACATCCGCGTCCTCATCATCAAGCTCGCGGACCGGCTTCACAACCTGCGCACGATCAATTATATGAGCCGCGAGCAAATCGTCGACAAATGCCGCGAAACGCTCGAGATCTACGCGCCGCTCGCGAGCCGGCTCGGCATCTATACGATCAAATTTGAGCTTGAGGACATCGCGCTCAAATACCTCGACCCCGAGGCTTACTATATGCTCGTCGGCGCGGTGCAAGAGCGCAAAAGCGAGCGCGATGAACACATCGGCAAGGTGATCGGCGAAATCAAAGCGGCAATCGACGAATACAAAATCGAGTATGAGATTACGGGCCGGGCAAAGCATTTTTACAGTATTTATACAAAGATGAAGGAGCAGGGCAAGCCGATCGACGAAATCTTCGATCTGACGGCCGTGCGCATCATCGTCGATACGGTGCGCGATTGCTACGCGGTGCTCGGCACTGTCCATACGCTTTGGCGGCCGATGCCGGGGCGCTTCAAAGACTATATCGCGATGCCCAAACCCAATATGTACCAATCGCTGCATACGACGCTCATCGATGGCGGCGGCAGCCCGTTCGAGGTGCAGATACGCACGAAGGCCATGCATCGCGTCGCGGAATACGGCATCGCGGCGCATTGGAAATACAAAGAGGGCGCTACGGAGGACCAGGAGGAGCTGAAGCTCGCGTGGATCCGGCAGACGCTCGAATGGAACCGCGAGATGAACGACCCGCGCGAATACATGGAAACGATGCGCACGGATCTGTTTTCGGACCAGGTCTTTGTTTTCACGCCGCGCGGCGACGTCATCGAATTGCCGGCCGGATCGACGCCGCTCGACTTTGCTTTCAAAATCCACAGCGACATCGGCATCAAATGCGCGGGCGCGCGCGTGAACAGCAAGATGGTGCCGATAGATTATGCGCTTCAAAACGGCGAGGTCATCGAGATCATCACGTCGAACAGCACAAAAGGGCCGTCGATGGACTGGCTGAGCATCGCAAAAAGCGCGGGCGCGCGCTCGAAGATCCGCCAGTGGCTGAAAAAACAGGACAAATCGCAAAACATCGAGCGCGGCCGGACGATTCTCGAAAAGGCCGTGAAGCGCAAGGGCTATGACGTTGAGGACGTGGTGCGCGCGCATTGGCTTGCCCGCATCGCGAAACAGCAAAATTTCGCGGCCGTGAACGAGCTTTATACGGCTTTGTCGTATGGCGGCGCGATCGTCAGCAAGGTCATCGCGAAACTCGTCGATATGTATCAGGAGGAGTATGACAAAAAGGCGTTGCCGGAACTCCCGGAAAACCTGCCCGCCCCGCCCAAGCCCAAGCGGGCGCGAAGCGAAAAGGGCAGCGAAACGCTTGTCCTTGCGGGCGGCCTTGAGGGGATGCTCATCCGCCTGTCAAAATGCTGTTCGCCGGTGCCGGGGGACGAGATCGCCGGCTTTGTCACAAAGGGGCGCGGCGTCAGCGTCCATCGGGCGGACTGCCCGAATATCACGAGCCTGCCGGAGTCTGAACGGGCGCGCCTGATTGCGGTCGAATGGGATACGTCGAAAGAGTACGGGACGTACAACGCGGATATCTATATTCTCGCAAATGACCGAAAAGGGCTGTTTTCCGATATTTCAAGGGCTTGCGTCGAAATGAACGTCAATATCTCGGGCGTCAACCTGAAGACGAACAGCGACAATACCGTCAGCATCGCGATGACGCTGTCCATTTCAAATGTCGGCGAGATGAAAAAGATTTTGCGCACGCTGCGGCAAATCGAAAGCGTGATCGAGGTGTACCGGTCAAGGGGGTAGATGAATGAAAATCAAACCGTACGCAGTGGGTTCCATCGGGACGAACAGCTACCTTGTGTGGGATGAAGAAAGCGGCGAGGCCATGCTTGTCGATCCGGGCGCATTTGAGCCCGCGATTGAGCGCGAAATCGCGGAAAGCGGCCTGTCGCTGAAGTACATCGCGCTGACGCACGGGCATGGCGACCACATCGGCGGCGTCAAGGGATTTCAGGCGGCACACCCGGGCGCGCTGCTTGCCGCGGGCGCGGGTGAGGCAGGCTTTCTCGGCGATGCGGAGCAAAACGGGTCGCAGATGTTTTTCGGCGAAAAGATCGCGCTCGCGCCGGACGTCCTGCTCGGCGAGGGCGACGGGCTTTTGCTCGGCGCGCTCCGGTTTTGCGTGATCGAGACGCCGGGCCATACGCCGGGCGGCGTCGCTTTTTATATCGCGGAGGCGGACCGCGCGCTCACGGGGCAAGCGTTTTCGGGGACGGCGTTCACGGGCGACACGCTGTTTCGCGCCTCGGTGGGGCGCACGGACTTGGCGGGCGGGGATTTTGCCGCGCTGGGGGATTCGATCCGAAACAAGCTTTTTGCGCTGCCGGACGACACGCTCGTGCTGCCCGGGCATATGGACGCGACGACGATCGGCTTTGAGCGCAAGCACAACCCGTTTGTCAGAGGAAGCGCTGATTAATGCAATTGTACCCGAATGCAGCACCGAGTTGTTGCATATCGCGGCGGAAAACGGCGGGAATACTGGTGGTATTCGGGCGTTTTTCAACAAAGATATGCGGCAACTCGGCGTTGTAGGCGGGTGCAAGGGTTTTAATCAGCGTTTCCCAAAGATAATCGCCGAACAAGCGCGGAAGCCGTGTATCGTGTATAATGTAAGGATTGGGAAGAAAACGCGGAAGACGGGATGGGACTGAAAGAGGAGGTTGTTTGAGCCAGATCAAAGCGCCGAAGGGCACGAAGGATTTGCTGCCGGGCCAGGCATACAAATGGCAGTTTGTCGAGGCGGCATTCAAGGAAGCGGCGGGGCAATACGGTTTCAAAGAAATCCGCACGCCTGTGATCGAGCATACGGAGCTTTTTGCGCGCGGCATCGGCAGCGCGACCGATGTCGTTGAAAAGCAGATGTATACGTTTGAGGATTACGGCGGGCGCAGCATCACGCTGCGGCCCGAGGGCACGGCGGGCGCGGTGCGCGCTTATCTGGAGAGCAAGCTCTACGCGGAGACGCGTCCCGCCAAGCTTTGGTATGAGATCGCTTGCTTTCGCTATGAAAAACCGCAGTCGGGGCGGCTACGGGAGTTCCATCAGTTTGGCGTTGAGATCTTTGGGTCGCATGATATGCTCGCGGACGCGGAGGCCATCGCGCTTGCGGACGGTTTTCTGCGGGGGCTTGGCATTTTGGAGCTGTCGCTGAACATCAATTCGATCGGCTGCCCGGAGTGCCGGCCTGTTTACAGAAAACAGCTTATGGACTACCTGTCGGGGCATTACGAGCAGCTTTGCGATACCTGCAAATCACGCTATGAGCGCAATCCGATGCGCATCCTCGATTGCAAATCCCCGGTTTGCCGGGAGATCGCGGCGGGCGCGCCTGTCATGCTCGATCATCTGTGCGACGGCTGCGCCGCCGATTTTGAAGCGCTGAAGGCCAATCTTTCCGCGCTCGGCGTGGCCTTTGAGGTAGACGCAAGGATCGTGCGCGGGCTGGATTATTATACGAAAACGGCGTTTGAGTTTGTCTCCGGCCAGATCGGCGCACAGGGCACAGTCTGCGGCGGCGGGCGGTACGACCATTTGATGAAGGAGCTCGGCGGCGAGGATATCCCCGGCGTGGGCTTCGGCCTGGGCATCGAGCGGCTTTTGCTTGTGCTGGAAGCGTCGGGCGTGCGGATTCCCGGGCCGAAGGCGCCCGATGCCCTCGTCGTGTATCTTGACGCGGGCGCGGGCAAGGCGGAAGCCTTGCGTTTGGCGGCTTCGCTGCGCGAGGCGGGCCTGCGGGCAGAGGTCGATACGGGCGGCCGCGCGATGAAAGGGCAGTTTAAGTACGCAGACCGGATCGGGGCGCGGCATTGCGTGGTGCTCGGCGAGGAAGAGCTATCGAGCCGCGAGGCGACGCTCAAGGATATGGCGACAGGCGAACAGCGGCGGGTGGCGTTTGGCGATGTCGCGCAACACCTGTCATGTCGCGCAATACCCGTCATTCCGGGCGCAGACCCGGAATCCAGGTGAATAAGAGGGGTTACGTATATATATTGGCTAATAGGCGCAATGGCACGTTGTACATCGGCGTGACAAGCAATTTAGTAAAACGTGTTTATGAACATAAAGAAAAGTTTGTTGAAGGGTTTGCAAAAACATACGACGTGGATAGGTTGGTATATTATGAAGTATATGATGATATCCGGCTTGCTATAGAAAGGGAAAAACAGTTGAAGAAATGGAAAAGGGATTGGAAAATAGCTTTAATTGAACGGGATAATCCCTTGTGGGCAGATTTGTACCAAGGTATTATTTAAACATCTGGATTCCGGGTCTGCGCCCGGAATGACAGTGGTATAGGAAGCAGGAAACGGGAAAAGGCAAAGAGGGAATGAATGAGTGAAGTATTGAAGCGGACGATGTATTGCGGGGAAGCGCGGCTTTCGGACGCGGGGCGGGACGTGACGGCCAATGGCTGGGTGCAGCGCAGCCGGCGGCTCGGCGGCATCGTTTTTTGCGACCTTCGCGACAAGACGGGGATTGTGCAGATCGTTTTTGACGAGGGCGTCCCGGCGGGGGTTTTTGAAAAAGCGGAGTCGCTGCGCGGCGAGTTTGTCGTTGGGGTGCGCGGGACGGTGCGCGAGCGCGAGTCGAAGAACGCGGAGCTTCCGACGGGGGATGTGGAGATTTTGGCGAGCGAATTGGTCGTCTATTCCGAGGCCGAAACGCCGCCGATTTATATCAAGGACGACGACAAGGTCGACGAAAACCTGCGCCTCAAATACCGCTATCTCGACTTGCGCAAGCAGAAGATGCAGCGCAACCTGTCTTTTCGCGCGAAAGTCTGCCGCATCACGCGCGAATACTTCGCGGGCGAGGGTTTCACGGAGATTGAGACGCCCGTGCTCGTCAAGCCGACTCCCGAAGGCGCGCGCGATTATTTGGTGCCGAGCCGCGTGAGCAAAGGAAATTTCTACGCCTTGCCGCAATCGCCCCAGCTATACAAGCAGCTGCTCATGGCGAGCGGGGCAGACCGCTATTTCCAGATCGCGAAGTGCTTCCGCGACGAGGACCTGCGCGCCGACCGCCAGCCTGAATTCACGCAAATCGATTTGGAGATGTCCTTTGCCGACGCGGACGAGGTGATTCGGGTGCAGGAGGGATTTTTGGCAAAATTGATGAAAGAGGCAAAGGGCATTGACCTGCCATTGCCGCTGCCGAGGATGTGCTACGCCGAGGCGATGGGGCGTTTTGGAAGCGACAAGCCCGATACGCGTTTCGGGATAGAGCTCGTCGATGTCTCGGAAGCGGTAAAAGATTCGGAATTTGCCGTATTTGCGGACGCGGCCAGCGCCGGCGGCTCCGTGCGCGGCGTCTGTGCGCCGGGCGGCTCCGCGCATTACAGCCGCAAGGAACTCGACAAGCTGGCAGAGTCCTGCCGCGCTTACGGCGCGAAGGGGCTGGCGTGGATGCGCGTGGCGGATGAGGGGGTAGCGGCATCGTTTTCAAAGTTTTTCACGGAAGGGCAGCTCGCGGCGCTCGCGGCCTCTTTCGGCGCGAAGCCGGGCGACCTGATCCTGATCGTCGCGGGCAAAAACAAGACGGTCTTCCAGACGCTCGGTTATCTGCGCTGCGCCCTTGCGGAAAAACTCGGGCTCGTTTCCGCGGGCGGGCAGCGCTATGAATTTTTGTGGGTTGTCGATTTCCCGCTGTTTGAGGAAACGGAGGACGGCGGCATCACGGCGATGCACCACCCGTTTACTTCCCCCCATCCCGGCGACATCGGCAAACTCGGCGAAAATCCGCTCTCCGTGCGGGCGCTCGCCTACGACATCGTGCTGAACGGCAACGAGATCGGCGGCGGCAGCATCCGGATACACGACCGCGAACTGCAGCGCCGGATGTTTGTGGCGCTCGGGCTGTCAGAACAGGAGACGCAGGACAAATTCGGATTTCTGCTTGAGGCTTTCCGCTACGGCGTGCCGCCGCACGGGGGCCTTGCCTATGGCCTCGACCGGCTTGTCATGCTGCTGCTCGGCGAGGACAGCATCCGCGAGACGATCGCGTTCCCGAAAAACCAAGCGGCCGAAGACCCGGTGAGCGGGGCGCCCGGCGAGGCGGGCGGCGGCCAGCTTGAGGAGCTTGGGCTGTCGCTGCGCGCATGAACGAGCGCGTCGGCGTATTTGGGGGCACGTTCGACCCCGTCCATACGGGCCATCTTTTGCTTGCGGAAGCGGCGCGGGCGCAGGCCGGGCTGTCGCGGGTGCTTTTCATGCCGGCGCATATCCAGCCTTTCAAACAGGATGCGGGCATTTCGCCGGACGACGACCGGCTGCGCATGCTTTCCCTCGCGATCTCGGACAATCCGGGTTTTGGCGTCACCCTGATTGAGATTGAGCAAGGCGGGGTATCCTATACGATAGACTCGCTGCGCGCGCTCAGAAGCAGCCTCGGCGGCATGCGGCTCTGCTTCATCATCGGGACGGATATGTTCCTGATGATAGGCAAGTGGAAAGAAGCGGACGCCCTCGTGCGCGAATTTGATTTTGCGGTCGGCGTGCGGCCCGGATATCTGCATGGGGAGGCGGTCGCGAAAGCCGAGGCGCTGAAACAGTCGCACGGGACACGCGTCGATTTTGTGGACAACCCCCCGATACGCCTCTCGTCTACGGAGCTTCGGGAGTGCGTCAAAAACGGCGGGACGATCCGCTATCTTGTGCCGGAAAGCGTCCGCCGCTACCTGCTCGTCCGCGAGCGGGAAGGCGAACGGCGTTTTGCGCATACAAAACGCGTCGTCGATCTTGCCTCCGAGATGGCAAAGCGCTTTGGCGCCGATGCCGAAAAGGCGGCGCTGGCGGCGTTGCTGCACGATTATTGCAAGGATTCGGGGGGCGGGGCCGAAAACGACGTCGCTCACGGCGCGATGGCCGCGGACGCGGCGCGGCGCGAGTTTGGCGTCACGGACGAGGATGTGCTGAACGCGATTCGCTACCATACGACGGGGCGCGCGGGCATGAGCCGGCTTGAGCTCATCGTATTTTTGGCGGACACGGTCGAGCCGGGGCGGACGTATGACCGCATCGCGCGGCTTCGCGATACTTGCAGGGACGATCTTGAAAAAGGGGCGCTGGACGTGCTCATAGAGCTGAAATTGTATCTGGAAAAGAAAGGGCTCGCGGTTTCCGAAGATACGGAAGCGGCTATTGAAGATTTGCGGCATAGATGCCGAAAGGAGGTAACAATTCAGGCTATAGCGTCGCCTCCGTCATTCCGGGCTTGACCCGGAATCCAGTGTTAATGTAGGCATCTGGATTCCGGGTCAAGCCCGGAATGACAACACTTTTGATGTACATAGTCTGAATTGTTACGAAAGGAGGATGTGATTGGATAACAGAGAACTTGCGATTATGACAGGCGGCGTCCTGTCCGCGAAAAAAGCGGAGGGCATTACGGTCTTGGGCATCGCCGAGCAGTCGTCGTTCGCGGACTTTTTTGTGAACGCGACGGCGATGAACGAGCGGCAGATGGCGGGGCTGACAAACGAGGTCGAAGACCAACTCGCGAAAGAGGGCCTCATTCCGAAAAATATAGAAGGCAAGCCTTCGTCGGGATGGATGCTCATGGACTACGGCGACATCATCGTCAACGTATTCCTGCCGCAGCAGCGCGAAATGTACCAGATCGAAAAAATCTGGGGCGACGGCGAATTGATTGAGATCGAGTGATAGGTTTGTGCCAATCGGAAGGGAATGGGTTCATGGATAGGCAATATAGAATTGGTTTATTTGATAAAGTCACAACGCTTCTGGCTGATTTTCCGGAAGCTGAGATTGAGAATAGCTTGATTTCGTATTTGCTTGAAGCTTATGGCATTGAATCAACCAAGGGGATGTTTTATGAATTGATTGCCGCAAAGAGCGGTTCTATAAAGGACATCGTCAATATCTACAAGATGAATGAATTTCCTACAGATATTGAGTCAATTGTGGAGTTTTTTGAATATCTCATTGAAAAAGAGAATAAAAACGAGAACGGCGTAGTCTTTACGCCAAAGTATATTTCTGACTATATTGTAAAATCTTCCATGGATGATATAGGTGTGTGGAATCCGAATATCAAGATTATAGATCCCGGATGTGGATGCGGAATATTTTTAGTGTCGGCCATTGAGTTCATACATGGCAAATATGAAATCCCTATCGCTGATGTGTTAAAAAATAATATTTTCGGAATTGACATCCTCTCTCGAAATGTGAGGCGCTGCAAAACCGTACTCCGGTTGTTTTGTATAAAAAACGCTGTCTATTCATTGGATTTTGATATGAATATTATTGAGAAAAACAGTTTAGACGTTGATTGGAGCGATGCTTGGGGGTTGGACGGCTTTGATTATATTATTGGAAATCCACCATATGTGAATACACATGATATGGCCAAGGAGACGGCTGAATTCCTAAAGAATCATTTCAACACTACCAAAATAGGCGTGTATAATATATTTTATGCTTTTATTGAACAGGGATATAAGTTTTTGAAGCAGGACGGATGCCTGAGTTTCATCGTCCCGAATAATTTTATGACAATAAAATCGGCGCATTTGTTGAGGGAGATGATACGCAAAAATAAATGTCTGCATAAAATCATTGATTTCACCGACAATATGGTATTCAGGCCCGTGAGAACTTATAATTGCATTCTGACAATCAAGAAAGCGCCCCAAGATGTTTTCAGCTATTGCATAGCGGCAAAGACAGATGACATTGAATCAACATTGCAAGCGATGGATTTTGAGCAACAAGAAACAGATTTGCTCGATGACAATGGCTGGAAACTTGTTGACAAGACTACACTGAAAAACATTCAAAGCATTGAAAACCAAGATGTTCAATTAAAAGAATTTGTAAGGACCGGCATCGCTACATTGCGCGACGAAGTGTATTTCGTCAATTGTGAATACGAGAATTATTATAAAGAAGCCGATCACGTGAAATATTGTATTGAGCGGGAAATCGTAAAACCAATATACAAAATACCGGAATTGAAAAACTGTTCAAATCACATTGATGTGCTTCGCCACATCATATTTCCTTACAGAAAGGGCGACAAGGGGTTTGAACTTATTGAAGAGCGTGTCCTTTTGCGGGATTATCCAAATGCGTACGCGTATTTGCGCAGCATGAAACATATCTTGGACCAAAGAGATAAAGGCAAGGGCAATCCATATGCTTGGTACGCATATGGACGGACTCAGGGCTTAAACAAATACGGGAAAAAATTGCTGTTCCCGACGTTTGCAAAGAATCCTAATTTTGTTTTTGTAGATGATGAATTGTCGTTGTTCTGCAATGGATATGCCGTGTTTGAAAATGATAGGATTGATTTGGCATTGTTGCTGAAAATATTGAATTCGAAAGTCATGGAATACTATGTTAGAAATACCAGCTATCCCATTGAAGGCGGATATTATTGTTATCAGAAAAAATATATAGAGAAGTTTTCGCTGCCAAGGTTGAGCAGAGACGAGCAAAATCAATTATTAAAAGGGGATCAGAAATTTGTTGATGAATTTCTGATGAAAAAGTACGCGCTTGCGATATAAGGGGATTGCACTATGGGATTTGTTGACGATCAATTAAAAGAGTTTAAGCGAGCGATAGAAGAGTCGATTATATCGGCCGGGGTGAAGGGCAAGGATTCCATTATCCGCTCCTCGGGCCTGATAAACCTTATCCACGATGCCGTGAAACACGAGTTGATTGTACAAGGCGTAAATCCTGAAAATGTTTATCCACGGCTATATGAAACAAAGCCGGAAATCAACTTGGTCGGCTTTTTCAAACAAAAATATCAAGATATATGCGTATTGCCTTCAAATATTGAAAAGATAGAGGTGGTTATTGATTGGGGGCCGTTGGGCTACCTAAACAAAGTGGATCCATATGGTTCAGAGTTCTCACGAAATGCGTTGGTCATCAATGTTCGCAGCCAGATGAGCAGTCTTGCGAAAAATGCTGACACACTATTTGAAAGAACAATTGCGGAATCGCACAACCTCCACATTCAGTACCCGGATATTGTGCTCGGTGAGGTTTACCTGATTCCTATAAATGAATATGATGAGGAGTTGGTAAAAGAAAAAACAGTCGGGTTTAAGGACAGGAAGACCGATATCGAACGGTATATCACCTTTTTCAATTCATTAAATAATAGGCGCGATATTGATAGCGAAGAATATGGTTATGAGAGATGCGCTTTGCTGATTGTCGATTTTAGCCGCGAAGAACCCTATTTATATAATTGCACAGCAGATTTGATCCAGAATGGATTGGTAGCGGAAGATTTTCAAGTTGAACTTGAAACGTTGTCGTTTCGAACGTTTGCGAGGGACATTTTGGCGGTATATGCCGCAAGGCATAATTTGAAAAATTTGACTTGAGTATTGATGTGGTATTTGGAGTGGAGGCGAGAAGAAATGGGTAGCAGCAATAGGGAAAAACAATATTTGCCTGTGCTTGCCGTGATTGGAGTAGGAGCGATATGAACGAAAAGTACAACGCGGCGGAGATCGAGCAAAAATGGCAGCGGCGCTGGGAACAGGACGGGCTGTTCCGCACGGACGAGGATGCGCCCGGGGACCCGTTTTATATCCTCGAAATGTTCCCCTACCCCTCGGGCAAGCTGCATATGGGGCATGTCCGCAACTATTCGATTGGGGACGTGGCCGCCCGCTATCTGCGCATGAAGGGGCACAATGTCCTGCATCCGATGGGCTGGGACGCGTTTGGGCTGCCGGCGGAGAACGCGGCGATCAAAAATGGCATCCACCCGGACGTTTGGACGCGCGAAAATATGGCGGAGATGCGCGCGCAGCTCAAGCAGCTCGGCATCAGCTACGACTGGGAGCGCGAGGTCGCGACCTGCTCGCCGGATTATTACAAATGGACGCAGTGGATTTTCATCCAGTTTTTCAAGGCGGGGCTTGCTTACAAAAAGAAAAACCCCGTCAATTGGTGCCCGTCCTGCGAGACGGTGCTCGCCAACGAGCAGGTTGTGGACGGCGCCTGCGAACGCTGCGGCACGGCTGTCGGCAAGAAAAACCTCGACCAATGGTATCTCGCGATCACGAAGTACGCGCAGCGGCTGCTCGACGATCTGGAACGGCTGGGCGACTGGCCCGGCAATGTCAAGACGATGCAGGCAAACTGGATCGGGCGCAGCACGGGCGCGGAAGTCGATTTTGAAATCGAGGGCTTTGGCGAAAAGCTGCGCATCTACACGACGCGGCCCGACACGCTTTTCGGCGTCACCTATATGGTGCTCGCGCCCGAGCACCCCTTTGTGGAACCGCTGACGGATGGCGGCGAATATGAGGCGCCTGCCCGGGAATTTATCGGCAAACTGCAATATTTGAACGACATCGACCGCGCGTCGGCGACGCTTGAAAAGGACGGGCTTTTCATCGGGCGTTACGCGGTCAACCCGGTGAACGGCAAGCGTGTGCCCATTTACATCGCAAATTATGTGCTCATGGACTATGGCACAGGCGCCATCATGGCCGTGCCCGCGCACGATACGCGCGACTTCGATTTCGCCGTCAAATACGGGCTGGAGATCATCCCTGTCGTGGATCCGGGCGGCCTTTTGCCGGATGCAACCCAAGAGACCCAAGGGGACGGTCCAACCCAGGGGGACGGTCCTTTTGGGTCACACGACCCAAAAGGACCGTCCCCCTGGGTTGCTGGGTTGAAAGGACCGTCCCCCCGGGTTTTCGTGGCGGAGGGCCGGATGATCAACAGCGGCCGTTTTGACGGGTTGGACAACAAGGACGCGATCCGCGAAATCACGGCGTATATCGAGGAACGCGGCTTCGGCTGCGGCTCCGTCAATTTCCGGCTGCGCGACTGGCTCATTTCGCGGCAGCGCTACTGGGGCACGCCCATCCCGATGGTTTATTGCGAAAAATGCGGCTGGGTACCCGAAAAAGAGGAAAACCTGCCCGTGCTGCTGCCGACGGACGTCACATTCAGCGGCAAAGGCGAATCGCCGCTCACGACGAGCGCGTCTTTCCGGCAAACGGCCTGCCCGGCCTGCGGGGCGCCGGCGGAGCGCGAGATCGACACGATGGACACGTTTTTGGATTCCTCGTGGTACTTTCTGCGCTATACGGACGCGCGCAACGAGGAGCGCATTTTTGCGGACGGCAAGGTGAAGAAATGGATGCCGGTCGATCAGTATATCGGCGGCGTCGAGCACGCGATCCTGCACCTGCTCTACGCGCGTTTTTTCACGAAGTTTTTGCACGACATCGGGTATTCGCCCGCAGACGAGCCGTTCACGCGGCTGCTCACGCAGGGCATGGTGCTGAAAGACGGCAAGAAGATGAGCAAGTCGCTCGGCAATGTGGTGTCGCCCGAGGAATTTGTCGAGCGTTTCGGCGCGGATACGATCAGGCTTTTCATACTTTTTGCGTCGCCGCCCGAAAAGGAGCTCGAATGGTCCGAGGCGGGCGTCGAGGGCAGCTACCGCTTTATCGGCCGCGTGTGGCGGCTTGCGCAAGGGGCGCTCGCGGACGGCGCGGGGGCGGAAACGCAGGAACACAACGGGGACGGTTCCCCCGGCGCTGCGGAGGCTGAAAAAGAGCTTCTGCACGCGATGAACGCGGCCATCAAAAAAGTCGGCGCGGACATCGGGGGCCGCTACAATTTCAACACGGCAATCAGCGCCATTATGGAATTTGTGAACGCGGCCTACAAGGCGCGGGAGGGCGGCGGCGTGCGGCAGCCGGCCCTGCGGGACGCGGTTGAAAAACTCATCCTCATCCTGTCGCCGTTCACGCCGCACGTCTGCGAGGAAATGTGGGAAGCGTACGGACATACGGGCTCGATCCTGCTTGAGCCTTGGCCCGCGTACGACGAAGGGGCGCTCGTGCGCGGAAGCGAAGAAATCGCGCTCCAAATCAACGGAAAAGTTAAAGGGAAATTCACAGTCCCATCCGGGCTGTCCGCGCAGGAACTCGCGGACATGGCCGCCGCTTCGGAAGAAGCGAAGAAGCTGACGGGCGGATCGGCCATTGTAAAGGCCATCGGCGTGCCGGGGCGGCTCGTGAATATCGTAGTGAAATGAGAGAAGGATTATGGCAATTGATTTGAGAAGAAAAAACAGAGGCGCGGATCGCACCCGTGTCGAGACTGCTGTCAAACAGGCGGCGGGCGGCAAAAAAAAGCGGGGCGCGCAAGCGCCGCAGGCATCGGCAAAGGGAAAGGCCGCGCAAGCGGCCGCAGCCGCGCCGGAGCATGGCGCGGCCGTGCAGGCGCCCACACAGGGCGCAAACAGGAAACCGGGCGGGCGAAACGCGGGAACGCAGGCGCCCACACAGGGCGCAAACAGGAAACCGGGCGGGCGGAACGCGGGAGCGCAGGCGCACGCACAGGGCGGGCGTGACGCGAAACAGCAGCCGCAGCCTCGGAACCGGGGCTCCGCAGGGCGCGACCGGCGCCCGAGGCCGCACAAGCCCGAAAACAACAGCACCGCAGCCGCAAGGGCCGGCGTGCTCGAGATCATCCCCATCGGGGGGCTCGGCGAGATCGGCAAAAACCTGACGGCCTTCCGCTATGGGGACGAAATCCTCATCGTGGACTGTGGCATGTCCTTTCCGGACGACGAGATGTTTGGAATCGATGTCGTCATCCCGGAGTTTTCGTTTTTGGAAGAACACCAGCAGGACATCAAAGGGCTTGTCGTCACGCATGGCCACGAAGACCACATCGGCGGCATTCCGTTCTTGCTGAAAAAAATCAAGCCGATCCCGATCTACGGCACGAGGCTGACGCTCGGGCTCATCGGCAGCAAACTTCAGGAGCATGGCGTGAAAGGCGATTTTCGCCATATCGAGGCGGGACAGCGCCTGAAAATCGGCAATTTTCGCGTCGATACGATCCGCGCGACACATTCGGTCGCGGATTCGATTTCGCTCGCGATTGAAACGCCGGCCGGCACCGTGTTTCATACGGGCGACTTCAAGATCGACTATACGCCGATCGACGGGGACCCGATGGACTTCCAAAAGCTCGCGGAAATCGGAAGCCGCGGCGTAGACCTCATGCTCTGCGACAGCACAAACGCGCTGCGCAAGGGCTTTACCGAATCCGAAAAAAAGCTGGGGCCCGTGCTCGACAAAATATTTGACGACGCAAAGTCACGTGTCATCATCGCGACATTCGCGTCCAACGTCCATCGCGTCCAAACCATCATCAATACAGCCGTGCGCCACAAGCGCAAGATCGCGCTGTCGGGGCGGTCGATGCTGCGCGTGATGGAGATTGCGGAAAACCTCGGCTACCTGTCGATCCCGGAGGGCACGCTCGTGGATTTGAACGAGATCGGCGGCATACAGGAAAACAAGCTTGTCATTATCACGACGGGCAGCCAAGGCGAGCCGATGAGCGCACTCACGCGCATGGCGGCGGGCGAGCACAAATCCGTGCGGATCCGGCGCGGCGACACGGTCATCCTTTCGTCGTCCCCGATTCCCGGCAATGAAAAAACGGTGTCGGGCGTCGTGAACAGCCTGATTGGGCTCGGCGCGGATGTGATTTACTCGGATATCGCGGACATCCATGTGTCCGGGCATGCGAGCCAGGAGGAGATCAAAGTGATGATCAGCCTCATCCGGCCGAAATACTTCATGCCTGTGCACGGCGAAAACAAGCACTTGCTTCAAAACGCGTCGATCGCGGAAAACCTCGGCATCGCGAAAGACCATATCATCGCCTGCCAAAACGGCAGCATCGCGGAGATGGAAAACGGCGCGTGCAGCCTGACAAAACGCACGGTGCCTGCCGCTGCGGTTTTCGTGGACGGCCTCGGAGTCGGGGACATCGGGACGAGCGTGCTGAAAGACAGGAAACAGCTTTCGGAATCCGGCCTGATCATCGTGACGGCCACGATCGACAACGCTTCGGGTTTTGTCATTGCGGGCCCCGAGGCGATCTCACGCGGTTTCGTTTACGAAAAGACGAGCGGGGATCTTATCGAGGAATTGCGGCAGATCGCGGAAGACGAGCTCGAAGCCTATGAGCGCGGCAGCGGCGGCACGGACGACCGGGAGACGCTCAAAAATAAGATACGCAACGCGCTGAGAGGGCATATCTACGCGCGTACCGGGCGCAGCCCCGTGATTCTGACGATTCTGATGGAGGCATAGCATGGCAAATCCGTACGACAAAGCGAGAGAGCTCGCAAATTCGATCCGGGAGTCACAGGAGTACATAGGCTATCTGTCGGCAAAGGAAAAAGCGTCGCAGAACGACGAGCTTGTCTCGGCATTGAACGATTATCAGGAAAAGCAGTTTGAACTCCAAAAAAAGACGATGCTCGGCGAGGAAATTGGCCAAGACGTCATGGGGCAGATGCAAAACCTCTACCAAATCCTCGCGCGCGACCCGGCGGCGGCGGACTACCTGCAGGCGCAAATCCGCTTCGCGATGATGGTAAACGACGTCTATCAGACGATTGGGGACGTTGTGAAGATTTGAAAGGCGCGGGCGCGGGTTACAGTTCATGCCCCCGCCGACAAGGACTGTCGTTGCGAGGGAGCGCAGCGACTGCGGCAATCCATGAACCACTGGATTGCTTCGCTTCGCTCGCAATGACGGTTAGGGTGTGAACTGTAGCGCGGCGGGCGCGGGTTCAGTCGGCTTCGGGATAGTCGAGGTCGTCCGCGCCCCTCGGGCCGTCTTTGATGTAGGCGCCGGGCGTTTTGCAGGAGGGGCATTCTCCGAAAGCGCCCCCGAACTCCTGCTCGCGCGAATAATCGTATTTGTATTTTTCCCCGCATGCCGGGCATTGGTAATAAAAATAGAGGGTGCCCCAAGTCATTTTATTGCTGTCCTTTCCGTCTTTCCCGTTCTAACAAATGTTTTGCACCTGCTCGCGGATGTTTTCGATGCCGTTTTTCAGCTCGATCATGAGGCCCGTGATGTGCAGGTCGTTGGCCTTTGAGCCAATCGTGTTGGCTTCGCGGTTCATCTCCTGTACGAGAAAATCGAGCTTTTTGCCGATCGGCCCTTCGCCCGCCCCGTTTTGGATGGATTTTCTAAACTGCCCGATATGGCTCGCGAAGCGCACGAGCTCCTCGTCAATGCTGGCTTTGTCCGCAAAGACGGCGATCTCGAGCGCGAGCCGCTGTTCCAGCAGGGCATCGTCATCGGGCTTGCCCCACAACTGCGCGATGCGCTCCTTGAGCCGCGCGGCGTGGCTGGCTTGCACTTCGGGCGCGCGCGCCTGTATCCGTGCCGTGGCGCTTTCGAGCGCGTCGAGGCGCGTTTCGATATCCGCTTTGAGCCCCGCGCCCTCGGCGGCGCGCATGCCGTCAAAGGCGGACAGCGCGGCCCTTGCCGCCTCGAGGATGAGGGCCAAGATGGCGTCTTCGTCCGCCTCCGGGCGTTCCTGCCGCAGCACTTCCGGCATCGAGGCCAGAAGCTCGATTGAAATCTCGCCCGTCGTGTCGAAAGATTTTTGAAGCTCCCGAAGCCCCGAAAAGTATTGCCGCGCGACGGCGGTATTGAGCGTGACGAGCGCGTCCTCGTCGGCGCTGCTCGAGAAGCCAATCGTGACGTCAACCTTGCCTCGGCCCGCCGCCTGCTTGACAAGCCGCCGGACGGCGTCCTCCGCGAAAGCGCAGCGCCCGGGCAGGCGCACCGCGACTTCGCAATAGCGGTGGTTGACAGCGCGTATCTCCGCCGAGGCCGCGCGCTGCCCGGCGGCGCTTTCGCCGCGCCCATAGCCGGTCATGCTTTTGATCATGTCGTTTGCCCCTTCCCTGCGTTCATAAAGCGAAGCATCTGTTCATCGGAATCGTGCTTGCCGATGTTTCCCGAACAGTTTATCACAAGTCATGCGGTGTTTGCCGGCATCCAGCAGGGCGCCGGGCAGTACTCAAAAGAATATGGCTACGAACCGCTCTTCACCGACGCGATTGCGTGGGGATGCCACAAATATGGAAAAATATGGATACTCGATAACACCACTTGTTTTTTTGGCGCGATGATTGTACAATAATCGTTGCGCCTGTTTGTAGGCGCGATGTAATTATTTTGCACGCCGCGCAGCGAAAAGTTGGTGACGCAGACGGGAAGGCATGCCCGCGCGAAGGCTTTTTCGGGACTGCCCGGCGGAAGTTGAACCGGGAGGTAAAAACATGTCGGTTATTTCCATGAAACAATTGCTCGAAGCGGGCGTCCATTTCGGCCACCAGACAAGGCGCTGGAACCCGAAAATGGCCCCGTATATTTTTGCGGAGCGCAATGGGATCTACATCATTGACCTGCAGCAGACCGTCGGCCTCATCGACGACGCGTACACCTTCATTCAGGATATTGTCAAGACCGGAAAGCCCATCCTCTTTGTGGGTACAAAGAAGCAGGCGCAGCAGGCCGTCAAGGACGAGTCGCAGCGGTCGGGGCAGTTTTACGTCAACGAGCGCTGGCTCGGCGGGATGCTGACCAACTACAAGACAATCTCGGCGCGTATCGACCGGCTCCACGCGATTGAAAAGATGGAAGAAGACGGCGTTTTTGAGCAGCTGACAAAGAAAGAAGTCGGAAAAATCCGGCTCGAATACGAAAAGCTTGAAAAATTTCTCGGTGGCATCAAGGATATGCACCGGATGCCCGGTGCGATGTTTGTGGTTGATCCGAAAAAAGAGCGGATCGCGGTCAAGGAAGCGAGGATTTTGGGGATTCCGATTATCGGTATTGTGGACACAAACTGCGACCCGGACGACGTCGATTTTGTAATCCCCGCCAACGACGACGCCATCCGGTCGATTCGCCTCATCACGGCAGCCATCGCGGACGCAGTCATCGAGGCCAATCAGGGCGAAATCTGCGCCGAAGCGCCGGCGCCTGCCGCTGATTTTGAAGCGCCGGAACCGGCCGCCCCTGCCAATCAGGACGAGGGCGCTGTGGATGCGGAGGCATTGCCGGCCGACGATTTAGAGGCGCCGCCCACGACGGCGGATATCCTCAAAGCGGCCAAAGCCGCTTCGCTTGACGCCATCTTTGAAATCGGCGAAGAGCCGGGGACGGATTTGGAAGCCGCAGCGGATACGGAAGAAGCAGGCGGCGACGCCGAGCCGGTCGAAGCGGAAGAAGCTGCGGAAGCAGTAGCGGAAATCGCGGAGGGCGCAGACGCAGGTGTAGAAGCGGAAACGGAAGCAGAAACAACAGAAACGGAAACTGCGGAAGCAGAACCAGCAAACGATTTTTAGACGAAGCGTTTTAGGAAGGAGAAAAACCAAATGGCTATTACAGCAACCGCTGTCAAAGAACTGAGGGAACGTACAGGCGCCGGCATGCTCGACTGCAAGAATGTGCTTGTCGAGGTGGAAGGCAATATCGAGAAAGCGATCGATGTGCTGCGCGAGAAGGGCCTCGCAAAAGCGGCGAAAAAGTCCGGGCGGATTGCGGCTGAAGGGCTTGTCCGCGTCGTCATCGCGGACGGCGGCAAGAAAGCCGGCATCATCGAGGTCAACATAGAGACGGATTTTGCGTCGAAAAACGAGGAATTCATAAAATTCGTGGATACGCTTGCGGCGCAGACGCTCACGACGGGCGCGCCCGGCATAGAGGAGTTTCTCGGCGACAAGTATGGCGGCACGGCGGAGACCGTGCAGGGCAAGCTGACAAACTTCATCGCGAAGATCGGCGAGAATGTCACGGTGCGCCGTTTCAAAAAGTTTGGGGAAACGGGCGTCGTATATGTCGGCTATCTGCACCTCGGCGGCAAGATCGGCGTCGTCATCGGCCTCGCGACCGAAGCGGCGCAGGCTGAGGTGGAAACGCTCGGCAGGGACGTGGCGATGCAAGTCGCTTCGATGAACCCCCAGTTTGTCGACGAGAGCGGCGTCGACCCCGCCTATATCGAAAAAGAAAAAGAGATTCTCGTCAAGCAGGCGCTTTCCGAAGGAAAACCCGCCGAGATCGTCGAAAAGATGGTCATGGGCCGGCTGAAGAAAGAGCTCAAGGAGACCTGCCTGCTCGAGCAAAAATTTGTCAAGAACAACGAGCTGACGGTTGCGCAGTATGTGTCGGACGTTTCAAAGGCGATCGGCAAAGACGTGAAAGTCGTGTCGATGGTCCGCTACGAAGTCGGCGAAGGCATCGAAAAGAAAGAGGAAAACTTCGCGGAGGAAGTCGCGAAGCAGATGCAGCAATAAGCCAAGCCGGTTTTTACAGGGACGGGCCGTTGAAGAATGCCGCAATCTCCCGGATGCCTTCTATGGCTTTTGGGTCTTCGGCGGCGGGTGTGAAATCGGTGCGCATTGACGTGACGGTGTGTTCGCTGCTGCCGTGCGCGTTCAGGGCTTTCATCAGTATGTAGGCATGGCGGCCCGCGCTTTCGGCACCGCCTGACGCACCGCCGACGAGGATGACCGCGCCTTTTTTCGGTCTTCGGGTTTTTGTTTCGCTGCGAAACCGCAGCCCGTTGAAATCCGCCTGAAACCGGCTGACAATGGCAAGCATGGGCGGGGTTATCGCGGAAAAATACACAGGGGATGCGACAACAACAGTGTCGAAGTCGTCTGCGTATACGACATCCATATCGTCCCGAATGGCACAGATGCCGGTCTCGCGGCAACAGCGGCAATCGACGCAGGGCGAGATATTGTCTCTGTAAGCAGAAAGCAGGGTTGTTTCGCCGCATAGTTGTCTTTTCAGCAAGACAATCAGCGAAGCGGTATCGCCTTGCAGCCTCGGAGAGCCATTGAGGATCAGTGTTTTCATTGTGTTCGAAATCCTTTCACGAAATATGAGTATTAAATCATATCTCAATTTGATTTTACAATAAAAAACGTAAAATGTGGCCAAAATATGTAAATAAATGCTATTATATATTATACTTGCTGCAAAATATTCGTAAATATTTGAGATAATTCGCGCAAAATGTTGACGTGGCGCTTGTACTCGGATAGACTATTACAATATGTGTATAAATCCGGTTCTGAAAGGGAAAGGACTTGCATTTGATTGGTATAGGTGACCAAGTGTCATGCCATTTGGGGGTATTATGACGACAACCGAAGGATTTGAAAGGCTGTCTGCGGCTTCGCTTGCCGCTGTTGCGCCTACGGCGGCGACTGTGGCGGTGGCGACTGCGGCGGCTGTTTATGCGGCGGCGGGTGTCCCGATTGTGAAAATGACACCGCTTGCAAGGCGAATCGCCGTTGCAAGAGGTATTGACGCGGCAACCGTACAGGGACGCGGATATGGCGGAAAGGTTTATGCCGCAGATGTGATCGGGTTTGCCGATCCGGCAGCGCCCGCGCTGGCTGTTGCGCCTACAAATCCGCAGCCTGCGTATGTGCCGGAAGGCCAGGTGGCATCAATACCAATAAAAACCGCATTCGAGATGCCGGGGTTTTTGGCTGCACTTCCGCCTGCGCCCAAAGTGTTGCCGGAAGAAACAGCGCAGGGGAGCCGTGAAGCTGTTTCGTACGCGCCGGCGGCCTCTGAAACTGCGGCAATGTTTGCGCCGGCAGAAACAGTCGACGCGGCAGACACGACGTTGCCGCAGAAGGAAGAAGTTGTGGCGGAAAAGGCCACTGCGGAAACAGCGCCTATGGCCTCGGGAGCACATACGGCAGAGCCGGCTCCCGAAACGGCAGTGACGGCGCAACAGGAAGCGCCAATCGCCGGCCCGTTTGCGGCGATGCGAACCGCTGGCGGCGATATTGCGGGCATATTGCGCATGAACGAAGCGCGCCTAAGCGTCGCGTCGCGCACGGCACAGAGCGCCGCGCAAACTGCGGCAGCCACGCAGTACATGGAAACGGATGCCACGGAACTGCTCGCCTTGCAAAAACGTTTGAATGAGGGCCGGGACAAGCAGGGGCAAATACCGATAGCGGCTTTCTATCTGAAATCATTGGCGGTTTGCGTCCGAGAGCAAGAGCGTTTTCGCATGCGGCTCGCGGATTCGGGCGACGCGTTTTATCTTTTTGACGGCGCAAATATCGGTATCGACACTTGTTCGTATGAAGGCGCGGCGATTCCTGTGGTCGGTGACGCGGATCAAAAAACACTTGATGGGATCGCGGCGGAAATCACTGCGCTGATCGAGAAGGCAAAACGCGGGCGCCTTTCAGAGGATGATGCCAAAGGTGGCGTGATTACATTGGTCGATATGAGCGAAAGCAGCATCTACGCGTTTTCGCCCATCATCAATCTGCCCGAATCCGCAATACTCGGAATTGGCGCTCCGTACAGACGGCTTGTGATGACGGAGCGCGGTATTGAAAACAGACAATTCATTATGCAGGCGCTCACATACGACCATCGCGTGGTAGGCGAGGGCGAGGCGGCTGAATTCCAACGGCGGCTGAAAGCGGCAATCGAAGATCCGCAGCCGCTCGCAGGATAGATGGCGGGAATAGGAGGGGACCATGTCAATTGAAAGCATAGAGGCATTGGATGGGGCAAATCAGCAGGACGGGTTTCCGCGCTTTGCTTACAGCGTTTTGTACGCGGACAAGGCGGAAGACGCCGCACTTGCGCTCTCGTTTGCCGATGCCGACACGCCGACGGAGGCGGATCTGCTTCCTGACGATGAACCGGCCGGATTTGGCACGCCAAAAGCTTCAAATTCGGCTTACGAATATGATGTGGCCGTGATTGGCGGCGGGCCTGCAGGCTATGCGTCAGCACTTCGGGCGGCAGCGCTCGGCGCAAAAGGGATCTTGTTTGAAAAGGACATGATCGGCGGGCTCTGCCTGAACGCGGGCTGCGTCCCGTCAAAAATTTACCTGAAAACCGCAGAACACCTGCGCATTTTGCAAACGGCCGGTGAACGCGGTATTGCAGCGGGTGAAGACGTGGGCATCGATATGGTCAAGGCGCTTGCCTACAAAAACGAAATCGTCGCAAAATTGACGACGAATGTGGCGCGTCTTTTGCGCTCTTCGCGGGTACGCGTGGAGGCAGGGGAAGCGAGCTTGAAAAACGCGCACGAAATCGTATGCCTTGGCAGGGTCTACAGTGCGGAAAAGATCATACTTTGCGGCGGGAGCAGGCCCGCTTTCCCTCCCATACCGGGCCTTTCCCATTCGGGCGTGCTCACGAGCGGTGACATCCTGAATCTGCCCGAAGCGCCGTCCCGGCTGCTGATTCTCGGAGGCGGCAGCGCCGGTTGCGAACTTGCGGCCGCCTTTGCGGCGTTTGGCAGCAACGTGATGCTCGTTGAGCCGCTGCCGCGCATTCTTTCTGACATGGATGCGCAGATTTCGGAGGCCATCGAAAACGTTTTAAAGAAAGAAGGCGTCAAAGTCTATACCGGCATCTCTGTCAATAAGATATTGGACAGGGACGGCCATCCTTTTGTCGTCACAGAGCGCGGCGGCGTACTCTGCGACAAAGTGCTGGTCGCTGCGGGGAGGACGCCGGATACATCCTGCCTCGGGGCGCTTGCAAACGAGATCGCGTTTGAAAACGGCAGTTTGGACGTGAATGATTATTTGGAAACCAATATCGGAAATATATACGCCGCAGGCGACATCGCGAGTCCGGGCGGCCGGTCGCACACTGCTTACAGGATGGCGGAGATGGCGGCGGAAAACGCGATGGGCGCAAAGAAGGCGCTTGATTTGCGCGTGGTTCCGAAAGTGGTCTTTACGTCTCCGTCCGCAGCTTCGGTCGGGCTGACTGAAGCGCAGGCGCGGGAAAAGTACGGAGACGATATGGTCGTAGGGTTTTGCCCGCTGTCCGCAAATGTGCAAGCTATGATTTCAGACTCGGCCGAAGGTTTCGTGAAAATACTGGCAGATAAAAAATACGGGGAGTTTCTTGGCGTTCATATCGTCTGCGCCGACGCGGCCGGGATGATTGCGGAGCCGGCGGCCCTCATGCGTATGGAAGTGACTGTGCATGAGGCCGCTTGTGAAGTGCTTCACGCACATCCGACATACGCGGAAGCGTTTATGGAGGCTTGCGCCAACGCGCTCGGCAGGAGGTGATTGTGGCGCCAAAATACAAAAGGGTGATACTGAAAATCAGCGGCGAGGCGCTTGCGGGCCCGGGTCGTTTCGGGCTTGACGACGCTATGCTCGGCATGGTCGCGCAGGAGGTGCGCGGGATCACGGAGCTTGGCGTGCAGACAAGCGTGGTCGTTGGCGGCGGCAATTTTTGGAGGGGGCGCACGAGCGAAAATATGGATCGCGCCACCGCCGATTATATGGGGATGCTCGCCACCGTCATCAACGCGCTCGCGCTGCAGTCGGCGTTTGAGAGCGAAGGTCTGAAAGTGCGTGTGCAGACAGCGATCGAGATGCGCGAGATCGCGGAGCCTTATATCCGCCGCAAGGCGATCGCGGAGATGGACCGCGGCGATATCGTAATCTTTGCGGCGGGCACCGGCAACCCTTTCTTTTCAACAGATACGGCGGCGGCGCTGCGGGCTGCGGAAATCGAGGCGGATGTGATTCTGCTTGCGAAACGCATCGATGCGGTTTATTCGGACGATCCCGAAAAAAACCCGGACGCTGTGCGTTATTCCAAAATCACGCATCAGGAAATCCTTGAAAGGGATTTGAAAGTCATGGACAGTACGGCCGCGTCGCTGTGCCGGGACAACAGTATCCCCGTGCATGTCTTCGCGATCAGCGAAAAGGGCAATGTGCTGAAAGCTGTTATGGGCGAAGAAATCGGGACAATCATCACGTAGGAGGCAAGATATGGAAACTCAAGGCAAAGGCATTCAGGAGGTGCTTGACGCAAAGATCGAAAAAAGCGTCGCGATTCTCAAAGAAAATTTAAACACGGTGCGTGCGGGCCGCGCAAATCCGGCGTTGCTCGACAAGGTGACGGTTGAGTATTACGGGGCGCCGACGCCGCTGAAGGCGATCGCGAATATCTCTGTGCCTGATCCGAGGTCGCTGCTCGTTGCGCCTTTTGACCCAAAATCGCTGCACGAGGTCGAGAAGGCGATCAATATCGCAAACATCGGCATCAACCCGTCAAACGACGGGAAGTCGATCCGGCTTCAGGTTCCGTCGCTTACAGAGGAACGGCGCAAGGAGCTTACCAAAATCGTGCACAAATTTGCCGAAGATGCAAAAATCGCGATCCGAAACGAGAGGCGCGAGGCCAATGAGCGGCTGAAGAAACAGGAAAAAGACAGCGAGCTGACCGAGGATGATCTGAAAAATGAGGAAAAGCAGGTTCAGAAAAAGACGGACGACGCGATTTCCGATATCGACAAGATTACGCTGAAGAAAGAAGCCGAGATACTCGAAGTTTGATGGCGACGGAGATAGCGGCATGCGAAAACGGGCGCACGGGCCTACCGGGCCATGTCGCGGTGATTATGGACGGAAACGGCAGATGGGCCGAGCGGCATGGGCTTCCGAAGTACCGGGGCCATGAGGCCGGGATGGATGCCATGATCGGGATCGTGCGGCATGCGTCCGATCTCGGCATAAGGCATCTGACGGTGTATGCGTTTTCGACGGAAAACTGGAAGCGGGGCGCGGAAGAGGTGAAAGGGATCTTTCAGCTCTTGTTGGTTTATGTACGGCGCGAGCTTGACGAACTGCATCGCAACAATGTGAAAGTTGACGTTTTCGGCGACCGGGGGGCTTTTTCAAAGACCGTCGCGGCGGCGTTGGGCAAGACGATCGAAAAAACATCGAAAAACACCGGGCTGCGTTTTCATATCTGCCTCAACTACGGCAGCAGGGCCGAGATTCTGGCTGCGGCAAAGGCCGTGTGCGCGGACGCGGAGGCCGGGCGGCTCGGAGGCTATGGCCCGGGGCTTGCGGGCTTTGACGAGGAGGCGTTTTCGGAATACCTTTATTCGGCGGGCGTACCGGACCCCGACCTTTTGATTCGGCCGGGCGGCGAAAAACGCATCTCAAACTTTTTGCTCTGGCAGACGGCCTACAGCGAGCTTGTCTTCTCCGACGTGCTTTGGCCGGACTATACGCCCCGGGAATTGGACGCGGCCATTGAGGAGTATCTGTCACGCAAGCGCAGATTTGGGGGCAGAGGGTGAAGACAAGGGCAAAATCCGCGATTGTCATGGCGCCGCTGCTTGTCATCGTTTTTCTCGGAGGCTATTTTTTGATTGCGGGCACGGTTGTGCTGACGATCCTCGCGCTGCGCGAATTCAGTTCGGCTTTCGGCGAAAAAAAACCCGCGATGTGGGTGCTGTGGGCGAGCGTCGCCGTGCTGTACGGCGGCTATCTGATACCAAAGATCCATTCGTATATTTTGCTGCCTTGGATATTTGTCTCGCTTTTGATGTGCTTTGTCGCGATGTTTGCGATGGAAAAAAGGGATTTTTTCCAAGGGATGGCGACGATCACGGGCGTATTCTATGTAATCTTTCTCTCGTTTCATATCGTGCTTGTTGACGAATCATTCACGAAACCGCTCGAACTTGGCGGCGGCTTTACTCTGTCCGGAATCCACAGCTATGTGTGGATTGTGATCCTCTCGGCTTTTGGCACTGATATCTTTGCGTATTTTACGGGAATGCTTGTGGGCTCGCGCAAGCTCTGCCCGTCAATTAGCCCGAAAAAAACCGTCGAGGGCGCAATCGGCGGGGTACTCGGGAGTTTGGTGCTCTGCGGCCTTTTCGGATATTTCCTGCTCCCGGCAGGCTTTGCGAACTGTATCGCCATCGGCCTCATCGGCGGTGTCGTCGCCCAACTCGGCGATTTGTCGGCTTCCGTCATGAAGCGGAAGATCGGCATCAAAGACTGGGGCGCGCTCATCCCCGGGCACGGCGGCATTCTCGACCGCATCGACAGCATCTTGTTCACGGCGCCGCTTGTGTTCTATATCCTCATGCTCAAAGCTACGCTCGTCGGCGCTTGAGTCGGCGGCAAATGGCAGGCTTGGCAAGGTTATTATGAAAAAAGTCGCAATCTTTGGATCGACGGGGTCGATCGGCACACAGGCGCTGTCCGTCATCGCTTCCAACCCGAGGCGGGTCAAGGCAGCGGTGCTGACGTGCAAGAGCCGCGTGGATATGCTCCGCAACCAGATCCGGCGGTTTCGGCCCGAGGCCGTCGTCGTCGACCGCAAGGAAGACGCGGCCGAACTGCGGCGCGAATACCGCGATCTGAAAGTGTTTTACGGCGCGGACGGCCTTGAAGAAGCCGCAGGCGCCATGGATTACGATATATTTTTGAACGCGCTCGTGGGCATTGCGGGCCTGCGCCCCACGATGGCGGCAATCAAGCGCGGCGCCGTGACAATCGCGCTTGCCAACAAAGAAACGCTTGTCACGGGCGGCCGGCTCGTGATGCGCGAAGCGGCGGCATCGGGCGTGCCCGTCGTGCCTGTGGACAGCGAGCACAGCGCGGTGTTTCAATGTCTGGCCGGAAACCAGGAAAACTCTATCCGGCGAATCCTGCTGACGGCGTCGGGCGGCCCGTTTCGCGGCTATGACCGGAGCCGGCTCGAATCGGTCACGCTCGGCGACGCGCTCATCCACCCGACTTGGAAGATGGGGCGCAAGATCACGGTCGATTCGGCGACGCTCATCAACAAGGGTTTTGAGGTGATTGAGGCGAAATGGCTCTTTGACGTGGACGCGAGCTGCATCGAGGTCGCGATCCACCCGCAGAGCATCGTGCATTCGCTCGTGGAATTTGAGGACGGGGCGCTGCTTGCGCAACTCGGCGTTTCGGATATGAAGGCGCCGATTTCGTACGCGTTTTCGTGGCCCGAGCGTTGGGCGACCGACTCGCGGACGCTCGACCTCATCGGCACGCGCTCGCTGTATTTTGAGGAACCGGCCGGAGAGGCGCGGCGCAGCCTCGATATGGCATACCGCGTCTTGCGCGAGATACAGGAATCGGAGGGGGACAGCAGCGCGGTGGTGCTGAACGGCGCGGACGAGGCGCTTGTCGAGCTTTTTCTCGCGGGCAAGATCCCGTTTGTCGCGATCCTCGACACGCTTGAGGATCTGTTAGACAAGCATACGCCGCGCGGGATTGAAAGCATAGAGGATATCATGGATATCGATTTGGAAGCGCGCACGACGGTACGCGAACGATGGGGGCAACATAAAATATAATTATGACAATCTTATACGCTATTATCATTTTTTTATTATTGATCTTCGTCCATGAGACGGGGCATCTCGTGACGGCGAAACTGACGGGCATCCGCGTCAATGAGTTTGCGCTCGGCATGGGCCCGAAGCTTTTCAGCTTTGGAAAGGGCGAAACAAAGTATTCGCTGCGGGCGATCCCGGTTGGCGGCTATTGCGCGATGGAGGGCGAGGACGAGGAATCGGAAGACCCGAGGGCTTTTAGAAACAAACCGGCGCGGACCCGCGCGATCGTGCTGTTTGCGGGCTCCATCATGAATATCCTGCTTGCGGTTGTGCTGCTTTCTATCGTGATCTTTTCGGTCGGCGAGCCGACGCGCACGCTGGCGGCCGTTGGGGAAGAAGCGCCGGCCTACGCGGACGGGCTGCGCGCGGGCGATGAGCTTGTCTCGATCAACGGCGCGGCGGTCTCTGGTTGGGACGACGTGTCCCCGATTGTGACGGGGCTTGCGAACGCGGATGCGGATTCGTCAGGGGCGCCGCCGGCGCTGACGCTGACGGTTCTGCGGGACGGCGCGGAAAAAACGATCAAGACGCGTTTTTATACGGACGATACGGGTGCGCTGAAAATCGGGATATCGCCCGAGTACGCGCGGAGCCCGGGCTTTTTCTTCAAGTCCTTTGGCTACGGCGCGCGCGCGACGGTCTATATGGGCAGGATGATGTACGACGTGCTCGGCGACCTCGTGACGGGGAAAGCGGGCATGGACCAGCTGACGGGCCCGGTCGGCATCGTCGTGACGGTCGGCGACACGGTGCGTTACGGCTTCGTCTATGTCCTCCAGCTCACGGCGCTCATCAGCCTCAACCTCGGCATTGTCAATCTGCTTCCTTTCCCGGCGCTCGACGGCGGGCGGCTCATCTTCTTGCTCATTCGGAAGGTCACGGGGCGGGCGATCACGGATCAGATCGAGGGCAGGGTGCATCTCATCGGCATCCTTGTGCTGTTTGCTTTTATGGCGCTCATCACCGTGCAGGACATCGGCAGGTTTTTTATATAATGACGGGAAAAATGACGGGGGGAATGCCGGAGGGGATGACGGGGCGCGGGCAATCGCGGCGGGTCTTTTGCGGCGGCGTGCCCATCGGCGGCGGGGCGCCAATCCCCATCCAGTCCATGACGAATACGTCCACGGAGGACGCGGAGGCTACGGCGGCGCAGATTGCGGCGCTGGCGGCGGCCGGCTGCGACATCGTGCGCTGCGCGGCCCCGACGCGGGAAGCCGCGCGGGCGCTGCCGGATATCCGCGCGAGGCTTGCCGCGCGGGGCGTGTCCATCCCGATTGTGGCGGACATCCATTTTGACCACCGCGTCGCGCTCGCGGCGATTGAAGCCGGCGCCGACAAAATCCGCATCAACCCCGGCAACATCGGGGGGCGGGAGCGTCTCAAAGCGGTCGTGGACGCGGCCGGCTCGGCGGGCATCCCCATCCGCATCGGCGTCAACGGGGGCTCGCTGGAAGAGGGGCTGCGCGTTTTGTATGAAACAAACCCGGCGGAGGCGCTCGCCGAAAGCGCGCTGCGGCATATCGATCTCGTGCGCGGCATGGGTTTTGAGGGCCTCGTTGTTTCGGTCAAATCCTCCGATGTGCTCATCAACACGGAGGCGCACAGGCGGCTCGCGGCGGCGACGGATCTGCCGCTGCACATCGGGGTCACGGAAGCGGGCTTTGGCGATGCGGCCGTCGTAAAATCCGCCGCCGGCATAGGCGCGCTGCTCGCGATGGGCATCGGGGACACGGTCCGCGTTTCGCTCACGGGCGACCCGGTGCGCGAGATTGCCGCCGCGCGCGGCATCCTGCGCGCGGTGAACCTGCTGCCGGGGCAGATCACGCTGATTTCGTGCCCGACCTGCGGGCGCTGCCGCGTCGATCTTTCCGCGATTTGCGGGCAGGTCGCGGGTGCGCTGCGGGGTGTTGAGGAAGAACGGATACGCGGGGCAAAGCGGGTTTTCCGGGGGGGCGAAAGCACAGGCACAGGCACACTTCTTCTTCGGGAAGCCGGGGGGGCAGCCGCGCTGCGGCCGATTATCGTCGCGGTCATGGGCTGCGCCGTCAACGGGCCGGGCGAGGCGTCGCACGCGGATCTCGGCGTCGCCTGCGGCGCGGACGGCGGCGTGTATTTTGAAAGGGGCGTGCGCAAAGGCGCCGTCGCCGAGGACGAAATCGCAAAGACGGTTCTCGCCGGCGTCCAAAAATTAATCAACGTTTCATAGATAGAAGGCAGAGTAGTCAGAAGCCAGAGGGTAGAGGCAGAGGGCAGCCATTCTGTCTGGCCCTGCCGTTACCCGGCAATCAGCCCCAGCGTTTTCAGGGCGTAGGCGACGGCGGACTGCCCGCAGTCTTTTGTCACAAAGTCGGCCGCGGCGAGAGCCTCGTCTACGCCGTTTGCGGCCGCGATGCCGATGCCGGCGTATTCGATCATGCTGATGTCGTTGTCATTGTCCCCAAAACAGATTGTCTCCTCCGGCCGGACGCTTTCGCGCTTCGCGATGAAATCCACGGCCGCCGCCTTGCAAACGCCGAGGCCGCCGATCTCAAAATTGAAAGCGAGCGAGGTCGTCAGCTCGTAGAGGCCTTCGCGGGCCTTGAGCCACTGCCTGATCCTCTCCTTGACGGTTTCGTTCGCAAAGACGAAATTGATGTTTTCGATCTCGTTTTCGTGCGCGCGCACGGCGGCCTCGAAATCCCGGATGGGCAGGCGGGAGCTGAAAAAATAGTCGCTGAACCAAAAGGGGATGCCGTACTCGGGCGCGCCTTTGTAGCGCGCCTCCTCGACATGCGGCGCGCCGTCCCAAAAGACTTCGCAGAGCACTTCCCTGTCGGACAAAAATGGGCGTATGTAGTCTACGGCTTCGGCCGAGAGGTAGCTTTCGTACAGGATTTTCTCCGTGCCGTTTTCATAAATCTTGGCGCCGTTGGCGGTGATGAGGTATTTGAGCCCCTCGAGCGCCGTCACCGCCTCGGGGATGGATGTCCGGGACCTGCCTGTTGCCGCGGCAAGGACGACGCCTTTCCGCGCGAGTTCGGACAGCGCGGCTTTGTTTTCGGCGCTCAAGCTGTGCGTCCGGTCGAGCAGGGTGCCGTCAAGGTCGGTCGCCAGCAAGCGGACGCCGGCGGCGCGCCGCCGCAGGCCCTGTAAGGTCTGAGAGCCTTGTAAGCCTTGCGGGTTCTGTGAGCTTTGCGATCCGTGTTGCTTTGTCGCCATATTCGCCTGCTTCATAAATTATTTACTTGCCTTTTTTATTGCCATCCGTTTGCCTTTTTTCCACACGCTTCCGCCCCATAGGGGCAAAAGCCCCTGTATCCCTGCCAACAGGGGCGCACTTTGCCTTCCGGCCGGTACGCGCCAAGGGC
>JAITMX010000192.1 GCA_031290775.1 Eubacteriales Family XIII. Incertae Sedis bacterium | reverse complement strand
ACCTGCCTCGTCATTGCGAGCGAAGCGAAGCAATCCAGCGGATAATGGATTGCTTCGGTTGCTGCGCACCCTCGCAATGACGGGCAATTGGCTTGCAATAGCATGGTGTCTGAGCAGTTACAACGCGTTCATTGCGTTAAAAAACGGTTGCGAAATTTATATTGCAAAAAGAAGAAAATAATGGTACAACATACTACACAAGGCAGTTGTCAACAGGATGTGATCGCAAGGTATGTGATGGCAAAGATATGGAGGATGGATTGTGTTAAAAAGAAGAATACTTATTTTTATGGCGGCGCTTATGGTTTTCAGTTTGACTGGCTGCGGCCAAAAAGCGGAGCCGGCATCAAGCAATGGCGACATGGTCAGCGCGTATACTGACAGCGACGGCGATTTGACTGCCGACCCGCCGACGGACTCCAAGCTGTGGAGAGACCCCGATGTGCTTACGTTTTCCTATGCGCCGCTCGAAGAAGCCGGGGCTTATGCGGATATTTTCGACGACTTCGTCAATTTCCTGTCCGAAAAGACCGGGAAACAGGTCGTGCAGGAGGTGATGGAATCCAATTCCGCCGGGATTGTTTCCATGCGGGACGGCGATCTCGACATCGGCAGCTTTGCCGCCGGCACGACGTGTTACGCCGTGAACCTCGCCGGATATGTGCCTTGCTCGGTCAAGGGCTGGGCAGACAGGGCACAGGGCTATTCCCTCGCAATCCTTGTCCGCGCGGACAGCCCCTATACGGAAGAAAACTGGCTTGAGGAAATGAAGGGCAAAAAAGTCGCCCATGCCAACGAGAGCTCCAACTCGGGGCATCTCGCGCCGCTTGCCCTGCTTCCGCAGGAAGGCATCGTGCCGGGCGAGGACTATGACATCATCTTTTCCGGCAGCCATGAAAACTCTGTTTACGGCGTACTCGACGGTACATACGATTTCGCCTGCGTTGCGGCGCGGAGCAGCGTGTTTGACCGCATGGCCGCCGCAGGGGACATCAATGAGGAGGATTTCCGCATTGTCTGGCTGAGCCCCACTTTCCCCACATCTTCGTTTGGGTACGCGTATGACCTGCACCCCGACCTTGCCGCGAAAATCACGGAGGCTTTTAACGAGTACGAGTTCACGCCTGAGATGACCGCCGCGTTTGGCGACACGGATCGCTTTTTCCCGATCACTTATATGCGCGACTACAGCGTCGTCCGGCTGATCGCCGAATCCGCCGGAGAAAAATTCGACGAGGAAGGGCTACAAAAAATGATTGAAACAGACAAAGCGGCAGCGGCGAAGTAGGTTCGCCTGCGCCGATTGCCGATGACCGTAAAGCGTGGGGATGCCGGAATGAAATTCCTTTGGTTGGTGGCCGTTATCGCAATTTCCGCCCTGTTGCCTGGCGGGTGCCGGGGGCAGGACGGAGAGATGCGCGACGGGTACTATACTGCAGAGGCGGCGGCTTTCGACGATGAAGGATGGAAGGATTTCATCACCATCTATGTGGCCGACGACAAGATTGTGACTGCGGAGTTCAATGCCCGCAACAGTTCCGGCTTCGTCCGGTCGTGGGATCCGGTTTATCAGCGCATGAAAAGAGCTGAGACCGGTTTGCATCCCAGTGAATATTTGCGTACATATACGGGGGAGCTGCTCAATTTGCAAAACCCCGCGAAAGTGCTTGTCGTCGTCGGTGCGGAGCGGCAGCACAAGGCATTTCAGCTTTTGACGGAGGCGGCCATTGTTCAGGCGAAGGCCGGAGACAAGACGATTGCTTTCGTTGAGTTGCCATGAACCAAGGGAAAAATGCCATGCCCGGCAACCGAGCGCCGAAAAACAAAAGCATCACTGCAAGAATACGTACCATCACATTGCTGATTACCAGCATCTTGGCCGTTGGTCTGATTTTTGTCATGACGTTTTTTATGAACTTTCTGACGGACACGATTCTTCTTGAAACGCTCCAACCGATGGCAAAAACCGCCGCGCAGGGCATAGAGGGAAATCTGCATACCCTCGCTGAGCGGTTTTTTTTGCTGCGCGATCAGGCGGCAATCAGTTCCCCTGGCTCAACAACCGACGAAAAACGGCAGATTTTGGATGAAATCGCCTCCGGCGTAGAGTTTACATGGGTGGGTCTGTATTTTCCTGACGGCGCACGGATTACCGGGACGGACGAAGCTCCGAACGGCATTTCCGGCAGGGAGATATTTTCCGCCATCAAGGAAACGGAAAACTTGGTGATAGAGGATACCTCCATCGGCTTCAGAGGGGAGGAAATCACGATGGGCCTGCCGGTCACCCTCGAAGAGGGTGTGGCGCCGGCGTATTATCTCGTGGGGGGATACGATTACGAGATGATAGGCGATATTCTGCGCAAGCTCAATGTTAGCCCAAACGGAATGGCGCTGATCGTCAACGAAGAAGGAAAACTCATTGCCCACAAGGATATGGACAAGGTATTCAGGGGCGAGTCTGTCGCGAACAGCCTAGGCACGGGCGCGGGCGCGGAGGAGGTATTTCTCGCCATAACGCAGGGGCAGACCGGGACGATGGAGACTACGGGCGCCCAGGGCCGGCTCTTTGTCAGCTTCTCGCCGATACGGGGGACACAGTGGTCGCTCGTCATCATAGCGCCGCGCAGCGATTACATTGCCGCCACAAATCAGGCACTGACAATCGCGATGATCGTCACCATCGCGTTCCTTGTGTGTTTTTCCCTGTTCTTGACCTTTTTTATCCGCAAAACGCTTTCTCTCCCGCTCAAAACCATCACCGGCAACGCGGACAAGTTGGCACAAGGTGAATTTGAAAGCTTGGTGTATCCGAACGTTTTGGAGCGGCGGGATGAAATCGGGCAGCTCGGCGCCGCGTTTCTTTCTGTTTCAAGGTCTGTGCAGAGTTTGGTCGGGGATATCGCGCACCTCACAGGCGGGGCGCGCGAAGGGAAATTGGGCGAACGGTCGGATGTCGCCATGTATATGGGGGATTACCGGAATATCCTTTCCGGGATCAACGCCACATTGGATGCGTTCTGCTCGCATTTGGACATCATGCCCGATGCTGTGATGTTTTTGGACGCTTCGCGCCGTTGCCTCTACCACAACAGGGCGATGCGGGAGCTCTTGGAACGCCATGGCTTGGACGAAACAGATATCAGGCTGCTTGACGCGCTGATGCCGCTCTATGCCGCAGGCGGATTGCCGCCCGAGGCTGGCGCGTTGTTCCTCCCGCATGGCGAGGGCGAGAGCTTCCAGACCGATGTGGGGCTGATTGAGGCGGACGGCGGCGAAATGCGCCATTACGGGCTCAGCCTGTGGCGCGTCAATGGCGATGCCGCCTCCCTGGAAACCGGCAAGGATGTTTCGGGCTGCGTTATGCTGATCTTGAATGACATTACCCAGCTCACCAACGCCAAGACCGATGCGGAGGCGGCCAACCGCTCCAAGGGCGAATTCCTCGCCCGCATGAGCCATGAAATGCGCACGCCTATGAATGCCATCATCGGGATGTCCTCGATTGCCAAGTCGTCAGACGATGCGGAGCGCAAGGAATACTGCTTGACTAGAATCGGCGAGGCGTCCGGGCATCTTCTTGGCATCATCAACGATATTCTCGATATGTCCAAAATCGAGGCCGCCAAGTTTGAACTGTCCTGCGCGGAGACGGATTTTGAGCAAATGCTCCGGCAGGCCGCAGACAACATCAATTTCCGTGTGCAGGAGAAAGGGCAAAACCTGTTTGTCAACATAGGCAAGGGCATTCCCGCGCATATCATTGCCGACGGGCAGCGGCTGAGGCAGGTGATTGCAAATCTGCTGGGCAACGCGGTCAAGTTCACGCCTGACGGGGGGGCTATCACCCTCCTGGCTGAAAAAACCGCCGAGTCGGCGGATGCCTGTACCTTGCTTGTGGAGGTTCGGGATACCGGCATCGGCATATCCGAGGAACAGCAAAAGCGTTTGTTCACAGCCTTTGAACAGGCAGATGGCAGTTTTTCCCGCCGCTTTGGCGGCACGGGGCTCGGGCTTGCCATCTCCAGATGGATCATTGAACTCATGGGAGGCCGTGTGTGGGTGGAATCCGAGCTTGGCAAGGGTTCGTCTTTCTTCTTCGAGTTTGAGGCTGCAAAAAGCAAGCCGTGCGCGGAAGTGCAGGGCGATGGCACGGAAGGCGATTCCGAACCGGCATCCATCGACGGCATCTTTGCGGGCAAAACCATTTTGATTGCCGAGGACGTGGACATAAACCGTGAGATCATCGCCGCGCTGCTCGAGCCTACAGCCGTGAGCATTGACTTCGCTTTTGACGGGCAGGAGGCCGTGGGCAAGTTTGCCGCTTCCGATGCCTACGCGCTGATTCTCATGGACATTCATATGCCAAACATGGACGGGTTTGAGGCCACGCAGCGCATTCGGGCTTCCGAGCGGCCGGGCGCGGCCGCAATACCCATCGTGGCCATGACCGCAAACGTGTTTCGCGAGGACGTGGAAAAGTGCCTCGCCGCCGGCATGAACGACCATTTGGGAAAGCCCTTGGAAATGGACAAGGTCATCAACACCCTGTCCCGCTATTTGGGGTAATGGATAAACGCGCGTTGCTCGAAAACATCAAACTTTTTGTGCTCGATATGGATGGCACGTTCTATCTCGGCGAGCGGATCCTCCCGGGCTCGCTGCGTTTCATTTCGCGTGTGCGGGAAACGGGCCGCCGCTTTCTTTTTTTTACGAACAATTCGTCCAAGACGCCCGCGCTTTATATCGAAAAACTTGCGCGCATGGGGCTTGCGGTTTCGCGCGAAGACATCGTCACTTCAGGGGATGTTGCCATAGATTATTTGAACCGCCGCCATAGGGGCGCGTCTGTGTATCTGATGGGCACGGAGGCGCTGCAAAAAGATTTCGCGGACGCGGGGCTGCGGCTCGTGCCCGGAGAAGGCGCGGACGGGGACCCGCGCGGGAGGCCGGACGTTGTCGTGTGCGCTTTCGATACGGAGCTGGCCTACGCAAAGCTCGAGCGCGCCTGCACCTATATCCGAAACGGCGCGGTCTTTCTCGCGACGCATGAGGATATCAACTGCCCGACCGAGGCCGGATTCATTCCGGACTGCGGCGCGTTTTGCGCGGCGATCGAGCTGTCGGCGGGGCGAAGCCCTAAGTATCTTGGCAAGCCAAACGCGGAGACGGCGGACAAACTGCTCGCGCTGGCGGGCGTGCCGCGGGAGGCGCTCGCGTTTGTCGGCGACCGGCTGTACACGGACGTCGCGGCCGGCGTGAACAACGGCATGGCCGGCTTCCTTGTGCTTTCCGGCGAGACGAAAGCGGAAGACGCGGCATCGTCGGACATAAAGCCGGACGCGGTATTCCGCGACCTCGGCGAGATTGCGGACCTGCTGTGAGCGCACTTTGCGCGCCGTGCGCGCTGCGCGGGGGCGCTGCGGGAGGCCGTGCGTGACCGTGGAAGAAAAACTCTCTGAAAAACTGCTGCGCGTCGCGCTGCCGATCTCGGCACAAAGCCTGATTGCGGCCTCGCTGAACCTTGTGGACACGCTTTTGGTCGGCCGGCTCGGCGAAACGGAAATCGCGGCGGTCGGGTTTTCGACGCAGTTCACGTTTATCTTTTGGATGGTGCTGTTTGGCTTTACGGGCGGCACAATCACCTATATGGCCCAGTTTTTCGGCAAGGGGGACCTCGTGGGCATCCGGCGCGTCACGGGCATCGCCGCCACGGCGGCTTTTGCCATCGGCATCGCGTTTTTCTGCGTCAGCTTTTTCGCGCCGGACGCCGTGCTTCGCGTTTACACGAATATCCCGGAGGTCATCGAAATGGGGCGGCCTTTTGTGCGCCGCATCGCGTTTGTGTTTTTGACATGGAGCATCGTCGTGCCGCTGACGGCGGCGCTGAAGGCGACGCAGCAGACGAAGCTGCCGCTCAAGATCAGCATCGCCGTCTTTTCGGCCAACACCGTGCTGTGCATCCTGCTCATCAACGGTTTGCTTGGCGCGCCGCGCATGGGCATCATGGGCGCCGCGACGGCGACCGTCGCGTCCCGCTGCCTCGAGCTTTTGATTTATCTGATCGTAATCTTTGGCCGCAAAAACATTCTCGCGGGGCCGCTCCGGCAGTTTTTCTCATGGACGCGCGGCCTCGTGGGGCGCGTCATCGCAAACTCGGTGCCGACGATGTCCAACGAAGCGCTCTGGGCCGTGGGCTCTTCCCTGTACATCGCCGCCTATGGCCGCATGGGGGTCACGGAAGCCGCGTCCGTGCAGGCCGGCAATACGATCTTCAATCTTTTTTCGCTCGCCTGTTTCTCGATCGGCGACGCGATGCTCATCCTCTGCGGCGAAAAACTCGGGCAAGGCAAGACGGAGGAGGCATTTGGGCTCGCAAAGAAAATCTTGGGGATGGCGGTCAAGATCGGGGCGCTTGCGGGCGGCGTCCTCATCGCGTCCTCATGGCTGATCGTCAAAGCGTTTCGCTTTACGGAACAGGGTTGGTACTTTACCACAATCATCCTCATCATCTACGGCATCACGCTTTTCGTGAAAATCCACAACGCGGCCATTGTGACGGGCGCGCTTCGCGCGGGCGGGGACACGCGCATCGGCCTGCTCATCGACATCGGGACGGTCTGGTGCATCGGCGTGCCGCTCGCGTTTTTCGGCGCGCTTGTCCTGAAGATTCCCGTGTACTGGGTTGTGGCGCTCGTGCAGGCGGAGGAGATTGTGAAATTTTTCCTCATGCGAAAGCGCTTTTTCTCGCGCAAATGGGTCAAGAACCTCGTGAGAAACCTATGAGATTTTCCGCATCGAAAAAGCTTGCAACTATATCGCGAGCGGGGAAAATGTTGTAAAATTTAAATACATCATAAATCAGGGCCAAACGCAGGGGATTAGAAAGCGCGGAGAAAACAATGGATGGAAAAAGCTCAATAACAAATAAATTCACGGCAATGTACATTGTTTGCGCTGTTTTGGCGTGCGCGGCCGCCGGCCTTGTTTTTGCCTTTGTCAGGCCGATCGGGATCGCGCATGCCGCAGTCGCGGTTTTGGCCGTAGCGTTGATTGCGATAGCCGCTTACGCATCAATTGAATTGAAAGCAAAAATCACAGGGCCGCTTGCGGCGATTGCCAAAACACTGAATGGCCTGTTCAATGGCAGGCCTGACCCGGCTTTCACAATCAAGGGTGCGCAAGGTGAGTTTGCAGAGCTTTCCGAGCTTGTGCGCAATGTATCCGGCAGGATGCATTCGGACATCGAAATGCTCGGCAAAATCAGGAACGGCGACTATTCTTTTGACTTCGGAAATGTACATGAAGGCGATGGTCTGCTCTATGCGCTTCAGGGCATGCTCGATAGACAGCGCGGGCTTGTGCAGGGGCTCAAGGCCGTATCAGAGCAAATCACGAGCGCGTCCGGCGAGATCGCGAGCGGGTCGCAGAGCCTTGCGAGCGGCAGCAACGAACAGGCGGCTGCGATCGAACAGTTTCGTGCGACGGTCGAACTGCTCCGCGTCAAAGCCGGGGAAAACGCCGACAAAGCGCGCGAAGTCATCGATGCGATCGGCAGCTATGCGATGATCGTTGATGGGATCGGAAATGATATGGCGACGATGACAAAGACCATGTACGACATCAATGAGAGCGCAAAGCGCATCTCGAAAGTTTCCGACGTGATCGAAAGCATCGCGTTCCAGACAAATATCCTTGCGCTCAATGCGGCGGTCGAAGCGGCGCGCGCAGGGCAGCAGGGGAGAGGGTTTGCGGTTGTTGCGGACGAGGTGCGTGAGTTGTCCAACAAGTCCGCCGAGGCGGCGCGGGAGACAGCAGAGCTCATCCGCGCGGATCTTGCAAATGTCGAGATTGGAAACAGGCTCGCGGAAAGCGCGGCGGCAAGCATCGGAAATGTTTCGCGGATTACAAACGACAACCAGGCCCGCATGGCTGAGCTGTCGGAATCTTCGATTTCGCAGAGTGCGGCAATCAATGAAATTAGCGTTGGCATCAACCAGATAGCTGTTATCATCCAATCAAACGCCGCGCTTGCCGAGGAATCGGCGGCCGCGTCTGCAGAGCTGTCTTCGCAGGCGTTTGAACTTGACAAGCTTGTTGAGTTCCATAAAATAAAATCATAGTGTTTTTTTATATATTACGGCGGCAGTCGCAAGTTTGCCCTTTTGGCGGCGTTGATCGAGCGGGTGTCTTCTTCCTCACGGCTTTATGGAAATAAAATGAAAAAAATGTAAAAATAAGGGTTGACAATATATCCCATTAATACTATTATAAGGGCATGAAGATTTTGTCGGTCTGCATCATGGATAGGGATATGGATTTTGTGAAGGCCTTTGCGCGGGTTGTCGCCATAGACCACGCAGGCTGCTCATTGACGGTGCGTGAGGCTTGCGGCGCGGACTGCCCAAAGGGCTTCGATGCCTGCCTTTGCTTTTGCGGAACCGTGCCCGAAGCCGTGAGTCGCTGTGAATGCGCCTGTTTGCCGCGTTGCGGAAAATACGCGGGCGTCAGCGCAATCCTCGCGGAGGCAAGAGCTTTCGCATTGGATCGCCGGCTGTCAGGCCGGCCGCATACCGGTTTTGCCTTGGGGGGCGCCGCCGGTGCGTGCGTGCCGAATGAAAATGCGCTGATCTGCGTCTATGCTTGCGCGGGCGGCATAGGGACGAGCTGTGCGGCTGTCGGGATTGGGCGCGAACTTGCGCGGTACCGCAGCGAGAATGTCATATATGTGAGTTTGGAAGACGCGGAAGATGCGGCCCTGTTTCCGGATGCCGTCTGCGCAATGCCCGCGGAGGAGGTACTGTACCGCTACCTAAGGCTTGCCGGGGAGGGCGCGCCCGAGGCTGCCTATGGACAGCTGTTCCATGCAGCCGCCGGCCGCGACGAATACGGCTTGTATCGGCTTGCCCCTGACGAAGGCGTCGGCGGTTTTGCGGGGCTTGCGCCTTGCGAGCTCCACACGTTTTTATTCCGTCTTGTTGCGGCGCTCGGACTCACGCGCATTGTGCTTGATTTCGGGACAAGGCTGCGGTTTCTCGCGGAATTTGTGTCGGAACTCGCGGATACAGGCGAAGCGCTTGTCATTGAGGCGCTTTGCGAAATAAAAAGCGGGCGGAAACGCCGGCCCGTTTTCAGCGGAGAAATGGAAACCGCAGTTTTTCCTGCGGTGTTCCCGATTTGCGAGGATGATGTAAGAGGCCTTGAGGGGCGTACCGATGTCGGGCTCGCCAACGCTTTCGGCCTCACCGTGAAGGAAGTCTGCGATCGCATCACAGGAGACGGCATATGAATATGAAGGCCGAAACCGCGAAGCGAATCCTAGCGTCCGAGATCACAGAGGCCGTACGCGAAGCTGTACGGCACGCTGCCGATGAGCTGACAGACGGCGAAGTACGTGATTTTATCGACAAGCGGATATTGGCACACCCGGCGCGGCGCACGCTCATGCCGGCAGCCTTGCTTGGTGTCGCCGAAACGGTGTTTTGCCGGACGCGCCGCGAGCTTTCCGTACTGCAGCCGCTCGCGGACGACCCGGATGTGACAGAGATCATGGTGAACGGCAAGGATGCCGTCTTTATTGAGCAGCGGGGCACGCTAAAGCGGGCGGACGTATTTTTTGAAAGCACGGAGGAGCTTGAAGACGTCATCCGGCGCATTGCGGCCAAAGTGCACCGTGAAGTGAACGAACTGTCGCCGATCCTTGACGCGCGCCTGCTCGACGGCTCGCGCGTCAACGCCGTTTACAAAAACATCGCGCTCGGGGGGCCCGCGCTCACGATACGCCGCTTTCCGAAAACGGCGATTACAATGGACGACCTCATCGCGTACGGCTCGATCACGCGGGATGCCGCGGATTTTCTCATTCGCCTTGTGCGCGCCGCATACAACATCTTTATCAGCGGCGGGACGAGTTCAGGCAAGACGACGTTTCTGAACGCGCTGTCAAATTTCATCCCGCATGATGAACGTGTCGTGACAATAGAGGACACTGCGGAGCTGCAGATCGTGGGCGTCGAAAATCTCGTGCCGCTCGAATGCCGCGGCGCAAACGTGCAGGGCAAAGGCGAGGTCACAGTGCGCCAGCTCATCAAATCGAGCCTTCGGATGCGCCCAAACCGCATCATCGTCGGAGAGGTGCGCGGCGAGGAAGTGCTTGATATGATCCAGGCTATGAACACAGGCCACGCCGGCTCGCTTTCAACGGGCCATGGCAATTCGCCGCGCGGAATGCTCTATCGCCTCGAAGCGATGTTTTTGCAGGCTGCGGATTTTCCGATCGACGCGATCCGCAGGCAAATCGCCGAGGGCATTGATATCATGGTGCATCTTGGGCGGTTGCCTGGCGGCAGGCGCGCTGTGCTCGAAATCGCGGAGCTCTCGGACTATCGGGACGGCGAGATCGTCCTGAATACGCTGTTTGCCAGAGAACAGGAAGCGGGATTTGCGAAAAAAGGCGAATTGCTGCGTCGTGAAAAGCTTGAGATCGGAGGTACGGCCTCATGACGGATTATGCGATGTATGCGCCGAACAAAAAAGAGCGGTCCAAATACTATGCGCTTTGCATAGCAGGCCTGGCTTTTGTGGGGTGGCTGTTCTTTGACAACCTTGCGGCGGCGACTGCGCTCGCGCTTTGCGCCATCCCACTTGAAAAGAAATGGCGCAGCAGCCTCGCAAATACGCGGCGCATGCAGCTTGCTGCCCAGTTTAAAGACATGCTGTTTTCGCTGTCCGCTTCGTTTCAGTCGGGGCGGCATATGGCAGAAGCGATCTCGGAGGCGAAGGAAAACCTGCTTGAGATCTTTCCCGAAAACGCGCCGATCAATGTAGAGCTTGAACACATGGTACGGCGGATGGGCGCAGGCGGTGAAAGCGAACGGGCGGTACTCTTCGATTTTGCGAAACGAAGCGGCAGCGAGGATGCGCGCAATTTTGCCGATGTCTACTATACTTGCTTGACGACGGGCGGCGATTTGACCGGCGTTGTAAACCGGACAGCCGAGGTCATACTCGAAAAGATGACGATACGCCGCGAAATCGAAACGCTCGTAGCTCAAAAAAAATATGAGTCAAAACTGCTCACTGCCGTTCCGATCATCATACTGCTCTACCTGCGCTTTGGCTCGCCGGGGTATCTTGAGCCGCTCTATACGACGGCCACCGGCCTATGCGTGATGGGGGCGGCGCTTGCGGCGCTTGCGGTTTCGTTTTTCTGGGGCGGCAAAATCATGGAGATCGAGGTATGAAGACGAGCCTGAAAATGCTTGAAGACAGGCTGACCGGCAGCGCAGAGCGCCTGCGCGAGCTTTATAGGGAGGCGTTTTCCGATATGGAGGCAGATCGCCTCGTGGCGGAAACGAAAAAACAAAACCGCATGATCGCGTTGGCGGTGCTTTGCGTCGCTGCCCTAGCGGTTTCCGTCTCGGCCTCGGACGGCCCTGCGGCCCGGGGCGCGGCGCTTGATCTCGAAAGGCCCGGCGCCGGGGAGGCGCCGAAAAGCGTTGAGGCAGATGTGAGCGCCGAGTATGAGGGGCTTATGATCCGGCAACGCGCCGAACTACGCATCTTGCCGCGCGAGCCGTATCCGGTCGAGGCGGAGAAAATGCTGCACGAACTCGAAGGCAGGCTGCCCGGGCTTATCCTCGGAAGCAATGCTTCGATTGGCGAGATCGCAAGCGATCTCAGCCTGCCGCTGACGGATGCGGAAACGGGTGCGGAGCTCTCGTGGAGCAGCAGCGACACACGGGTCATTTCGGGCGACGGGTCTGTCAATCTTGTCGGCGCCGAGGCCGGGGCTGTCGTCACGCTCACGGCGCGCATACGGATCGGCGAGGCTCAGGATACTTTCCGCGTCGCGGTAAAGATGGGTGCAGAAGCGCCGCCGGAACAAATGGAAGAGGCGCTGCAAGGCAGGCTCGAGGAGGCTGTCAAGGCTGCTTCAAGCGCACGCGATGGTGAATACGCCGCGTTGCCTGATATGACCGACGACGGCGTGAGCCTTTCATGGGCGGCACCGAGCCGGGGCAGCGGGTTTCCGGCCATCTTTGGCTGCGCACTGATTGCGTTTGCGTGTTTCGGCAGCAGGTACAGGGCTGCCGCGCGCCGCATCTGCGCGGCACGGGCGGAGATGGAGAAGGATTTTCCAGATTTTATCCAAAAACTCGGTTTGCTGCTTGGAGCCGGCATGGTCATCACCTCAGCGATTTCGCGCATCACGGAGGATTATGTGAAAACACGCGAGATCTATGGCCGCAGGCGCCTGTATGAGGAGCTCACGGTGGCAAGCGAGCATATGCGGGCTGCGGGCACGCCGCTCGTTTATGAATTTTCGGATATCGCGCGGCGCAGCGGTTTGCGCGAGATCATGCGCTTTAGTTCAATTTTGTCAGACAATATCGACAAAGGAAGCACACTTGCAGACAAACTGCGCGCGGAAAGCGAATTGCTCTGGGAGAGCCGCAAAAAACGTGCCGAAAAGGAGGGGCGCGTCGCGGAGACAAAACTCGTTTTTCCGATGGTGCTTCAGATACTCGCCGTCATCGCGATCACGGTCATGCCGGCGGCGTTTGAGATGGGTTGATCCGTTATTGCTCCGGTATATTCAAACCGAATTGAAAGGAGAATTTATGAAAACGTTATTGCAGAAAGCCTGGGCGCGTATGGACACACTTTGCCGCGCGCGCGCAACGGCGGGGATGGAGCTCGTGCAGGTCGCGATCTTGGTCGCAATCGCCATCGTAGTCGGCCTCATTTTCAGATCCAGGATCGAGGAGTTTGTCGAGAATGTATTTTCGAATCTTTCGTCGGGAAAATTCCTGTAAGGGCGGCGCGATGGTTGAGGCTGCGATCTTCTTTCCGATCGCGGTGTTTTGCGCGATGGCTGTATTGGCCTTGCTTCTGAACATCTACAGCCAGACAGCGACGCAGGCGCACATCCATGTGCGTCTGCGCGCCGAGGCTGCGGCAGAGGGGGATCGGACACAGGCCCGCCTTGACGACGCGTACGCAAGGGACCGTTACCGCAGTGACGCGGAGGGCGTTTCGTTTGAAACGTCCGAAACGCCCGGGTTCGGTTTGGGCGTGAAAGCGCTCGAAGCGTCGCAGTCAAAACTCTATTTTGGCGGCAAATTCACAAACCCGCGCGGCTATGAGACCGAGTATTTTGCGCGGAGCTATATCGTGGACGAGGCCGGTTTTGTGCGCCTGAAAGACGGCGTTTCGGGGGTATTTAAATGAATGTGCGCAGGCGGATGTGCCGGCGCGGCAGCATCACGGTGTTTCTTGCGGTCGTGTTTGCTTGCTTCATCACGGTTTCGGCGGTGCTGTTTGCCGCAGCGAAATCCGCGGCGGGGCGAAGCATGGCCGACGCCTCTTTGCAGCTTGCGGGCCGGTCTGTTTTGTCCGAGTACGACACGAGGCTGCTTTCCGATTATGGGCTGCTCGCGTTTCGTGGCGACGAGGCGCGGATCGAAGACGCAATCGGCTACTACGCGGATGCCTCGCTTGCGCCGAAAGACCCCCTTTATTTGTTGTTCCGCAGCGGCGGGGCGCGCACAGTCGCGCAAAACGAGCGTTGCGAGAATATCAGCGTGAACCTGAAAGAGTATTCGCTTTTGGACTTGGACAACTTTGAAGCGCAGATCCGGTCGGCCGCGCTGTCAAATGTGGCGGGAAACTTGCTCGGCGGCGGGGACGGCGGCAATGGCGGCGGCGCGGCCGAGAGCGAGGGGCGCACGCTCAGGAGCAGCGCCGTGATCGCCTCTTTGCCGTCAAACGGCTTTCAGGGTCCGCTCTTCCCATCGCTCGGCGACCTTTCGGACATTCCCGCGATGGACGATGTGATGCAGGAGGGGACTGCGCTTTTCGCGGCTTCCGAATACGCATTGTCCGTTTTCGGAAGCCGGGTGGATGGCGCGAAAGAAGACCATTTCTTCAGCAATGAAATCGAGTATCTCATCGCGGGGAAACACAGCGACAGCGCAAATTACAACAGCATCAAGCTCCGGCTCACGGCCATGCGGTTTGCGCTCAACAATGCCGCGCTCCTGGCGGATTCCAGAAAAACCGCAACGATTACGGAGATTGCGCTTGCCGCCGCAGCGGTCTCAGCCGAAACTTTGTATGAGCCGATTTACTGGGGGATCGTGGAGGCTTGGGCCAGCGCGGAGACGCGCAACGACATCCTGCTGCTCGAGCACGGCGAAAAGGTCGCGCTCATAAAAACCCCCGCGCAGTGGGCGACGCAAAACCCGAAAGAGATCTGGGAAGGGTGGACGTCGGACAGCCCGGTATACGCGGCGAACCCTAGCGGGCAGGCGTACCGCGATTACTTGAGGATTATGCTTTACATACTTGACCGGGAAACGAAATACCTGCGCATGATGGACCTCATGCAAATCAATCTGAAAGGCACGTATCGAGGGGATTTCCTCATGCGCGAGCATTATGTGGGTTTTCGCTTTTCGTGCACGGTGGACGGGGACGGCTATGCTTATACGGAAGAATACTAAAGGGCGCCGGTCTTGGGGCAGGGGCTCGGTCGCGGTCGAGACTGCGATACTGCTGCCTCTTTTCGTCATCGGCATCTTGACGATCGGGTACCTTTTGAAGTTTTGCATGGTTTCGGAGGGCGTCCATCATTCGCTTGCCGACGAGGCGCACCGGATCGCGGCCGAGGCATCCCTCACCCTTTATCCGGCGGGGTTTGAGAGCGACCTGGCGCAGCGTATTGAAGGCGAGAGCCGCGGCGAGATAGGAAGCGCCGATGTTGGCCGGTTTTTGTACCGCGTACCCGGGTTTTCGAGGGGCGGCATGGCGTATTCGGATCTGATTGCGGTATCGGTTTCCTTTGACACGCCGCTGAAACTGCCGCACCTTTTTCTCGGGGAGGCCTACGGCGAGCGCACGGTTTTGTGCCGCGCTTTCGTCGGAATGCAAAACGCGGGGCCGGCCAAGCCCTTCTCCGAAATGGAGGAGGACGAAAGCGGCAGTACCGTCTGGGTATTTCCGAGAGCCGGGGAGCGCTATCATTCGGAGCATTGCACCTATATAGAAAACCAGCCGCGCGAAGTGCTGCTGGATCGGAATATACGGCGTTTTTACAGCCCTTGCAAGCTCTGCGGCCCGGATTCAAAGCGCGACGGGACGCTCGTGTACTGCTTTCCGGCGAGCGGCCATGCCTACCATACGGGCGAATGCACCATCGTCGAGCGCTATGTGATCGAGATCAGCAAGGAAGAAGCGGAAAAACAAGGTTACACGCCGTGCTCGAAATGCGGCGGGGGATGAGATATGGAACATATGGAACAAATCTTGGAAATCGCCATCAATGAAAGCAGCATAAGGCCGTATGAAATAGCGGTCGTGATGGAAACAGTGCCGGGCTTCCTGCCTCCGGCGACGCTTGCGGAGGCAGGGGGCAAGAGGGTGCTGCTGTACTCGTGCGAGGGCCTTGTGCCGCTTGCGCGCTATGGCGCGGGGCCGGGCGGCGCCATGGCGCTTGGTGCGCTGTTTGACCTGCTTTGCGGCTATATTCGCTGCCTGCTCGCGGCTCGGGACAGGCTGCTCGACACGCGCCTGCTGTCGTCAGACCCCGAGCGCGGCATCTTTGCTGCGGGCGCGGGCGGCGCGGTGAAAGCCGTTTGGGGCGCGGACGCGCTTGCAGACGAAGGCGAAAAAATCTGCCGCGTCGCGGAGGCGCTCGCAAAGCGCGAGCGCGTGATGGGCGCAAAGCCGACAATGGAGAAGATGATCAAGATCACTCTCTCTGAAAACCTTTCGCTGAAACATTGCCTAAAAGCTGCGGAAAGCCTCTGCCGCGAATGGAACCATATCGTACGCCCGGCGTGAAAGCTGCGTGTAAAAAAGCCGCAACACTGTTGAAAAGATTCTGAAGGTGACGAAAAATGCCCACAACATTATTGATCAAAAACTTTTATGCAAGGAAGCGAGGGGATTTGCGATGAAATGGCTGTTTTTGTTTGTTGCTTCCATCGCCGGGATTGCCCTGCTCGGGGGCTGGTACTGGGGGACGGGCAGCGCCAGGGCGGAGCAGGAGGG
>JAITMX010000190.1 GCA_031290775.1 Eubacteriales Family XIII. Incertae Sedis bacterium | reverse complement strand
ACCTGCCTCGTCATTGCGAGCGAAGCGAAGCAATCCAGCGGATAATGGATTGCTTCGGTTGCTGCGCACCCTCGCAATGACGGGCAATTGGCTTGCAATAGCATGGTGTCTGAGCAGTTGCCACCAACGCCGCAAACGCCGCACAAACGCCGCAAAAATGCGCTTGACATCCTGAATGCCGGAGTAGTACAATAGTAAGCTGCGGTATGATATACCTTGTGTTCATAAAAGGAGTGATAAGAATGCCCCAAGCCGTAAAAATAGGAAGAAAAGAACGCATGGACTACTCGACTATTCGGGAAGTTGCCGATATGCCAAATCTCATCAAAATTCAAACGGAAAGTTACAGATGGTTTGCCAACGAAGGATTGCGTGAAGTGTTTTCCGACATCTCGCCGATCGAAGATTTTGCCGGAAATCTCGCATTGCATTTTACAGAGCACAAATACAATACGCTTGAGGAGCCTCCAAAATTCAGCCAGGAGGAGTGCAAAGAGCGCGATGCCACCTACTCGGCTCCGCTGAAGGTTGGCGTCAGGCTCATCAACAAGGAAACGGGCGAGATCAAAGAACAGGAAGTCTTCATGGGCGAGTTTCCGCTCATGACCGAAAAAGGCACCTTCATCTGCAACGGCGCCGAACGCGTCGTCGTGACGCAGCTCGTGCGTTCGCCCGGCCCCTACTATAATATAATGGATAGCAAGGAGAAGGTCGAAAAAGAAAAAACGTCCGAAAGGGCTGTGCACAAACAGGAGGCCGCCGAAAAGGCTGCCGGCGCGGACGGCATCGAGGAGCTCACGCATTTCAAAGCGCAGATTATCCCAAACCGCGGCGCGTGGCTCGAATACGAGACGGACGACAACGGCATTCTCTATGTGCGTGTTGACCGTACGAGAAAACTCCCCGCGACAGTGCTCATCAAGGCGCTTTCGGGAACCGAAAACTCTGCGATGACGCGCAACCCTGCTGGTGTTTCGTCTGCGCTGGGCGGCGGCACGGAAGAAGATATCATCCGTGTTTTCGGTGCTGACCCCAAGCTCCTTTCGACGCTTGAGAAAGATACGACAAAGACTTACGAAGACGCGATCATGGAGATTTTTCGCAAGATTCGGCCCGGCGATATGCCGACGCCCGAAAACGCGAAGCGTGTTTTCGAAAACCTGTTTTTCGACCCGAAGCGTTATGACCTGGCAAAGGTCGGCCGTTACAAATACAATAAAAAACTCGGGCTTTCGGTGCGTCTCGCCGGGCATACGCTCGCGGAAAACGTGATAGATCCGTCCACGGGCGAGGTGCTCGCGGAAGCAGGGCAGGAAGTCGACAAGGAATTGGCGCAGCGCATAGAAAACGCGGGTGTATTTTCCGCAACAGTAAAAGTCGAAGTCGTGAAAAAGATTTATATGGGCGATGACAGAAACACGCCTGTTGAGGAAGTGATAGAGCGAGATGCCCGCATCATCGGAAACCGCTTCGTAAATATCGACGGTTTTGTGGATGCGGCGACTGCGGCGGCGCTGGCTGAAAGGGGTGTTCCGAAAAGGGTGCACTTCCCTGCCCTCATGGCCGTTTTGAAGGCGGCAGAGGAAGCGAAAGCAGCCAAAAAAGGCAAGGACGCCAAGTCCTATATTATTGAAGAGATTGTCCAGTCAAAAAGTGCGCTTTCGCCCAAGCACATGCTTGCAGACGATATCATCGCCTCGGTCAGCTATCTCATCGGCTTGCCTTACGGCATCGGTTCGGACGATGACATCGACCACCTCGGCAACCGCCGCGTGCGTACGGTCGGCGAGCTTCTGCAAAACCAGTTTCGCATCGGCCTTGCCCGTATGGAACGCGCCGTCCGGGAACGCATGACGATTCAGGACGTCGAGTCCGCGACGCCGCAGCAGCTCATGAACATCCGCCCCGTGACGGCGGCCATCAAGGAGTTTTTCGGAAGCTCACAGCTTTCGCAGTTTATGGACCAAAACAACCCGCTCGCGGAGCTGACGCACAAACGCAGGCTTTCCGCCCTCGGCCCCGGCGGCCTTTCGCGGGAGCGCGCGGGCTTTGAAGTCCGCGACGTGCATTACAGCCATTACGGCAGGATGTGCCCGATCGAGACGCCCGAAGGCCCCAACATCGGCCTCATCGGTTCGCTGACGACCTACGGCAAAGTCAATGAATACGGTTTCATCGAGACGCCGTACCGCAGGGTGGACAAAACAAACGGCATCGTGACGGAGGAGATCGAATACCTCTCGGCCGACGAGGAGGAAAGCCTCATCATCGCGCAGGCCAACGAGCCGCTCGACAGCAAGGGCAGGTTTGTGAACAAGCGCGTCGCGGCGCGCAAGCAGAAAGGCGATATCGACCTCGTGCCGAAAGAGCTTGTCGATTACATGGACGTCAGCCCCAAACAGGTCGTGTCCGTGGCGACCGCCATGATCCCCTTTCTCGAAAACGACGATGCCAACCGCGCCCTCATGGGTTCAAACATGCAGCGCCAGGCCGTGCCGTTGCTCGTGACGGAAAGCCCCATCATCGGCACGGGCATGGAATACCTCGCCGCGCGAGACAGCGGCGTCGTGGCGCTCGCGAGAAATGCCGGCACGGTTGAGTATGTGGATGCCGAAAGCATCCGCATCCGTATCGACGGCGCGGAGAAGAAGAGCGGCAAAAAAGCGCCGGGCGAGGAAGTGGATGTCTATCGTCTGCTCAAGTTCAAGCGCTCCAATCAAGGGACCTGCATCAACCAGCGCCCCATCGTGCTGAAGGGCGAGCATGTCGAGGCCGGAGAGGTCATCGCGGACGGCCCGTCCACGGAAGAGGGCGAAGTCGCGCTCGGCAAAAATCTGCTCATCGGCTTCATGACTTGGGAAGGCTACAACTATGAAGACGCCATCATCCTGAATGAGCGGCTCATCATGGACGATACGCTGACCTCGCTTCATATCGAAGAATATGAATGTGAAGCCCGGGATACAAAACTCGGCCCGGAAGAGATCACGCGCGACATCCCCAACGTGGGCGACGATGCGCGCAAAGACCTTGACGAAAGCGGCGTTGTGCGCATCGGCGCCGAGGTCACAAGCTACGACATCCTCGTTGGCAAGGTCACGCCCAAAGGCGAGACGGATCTGACGGCCGAGGAGCGGCTGCTCCGTGCCATCTTTGGCGAGAAAGCCAGAGAGGTGCGCGACACCTCACTCAAAGTGCCGCATGGCGAGACGGGCATCGTTGTGGACATCAAGACCTTCAGCCGTGACGCAGGCGACGATTTGCCGCCGGGCGTCAACAAGCTCGTACGCGTTTATGTGGCGACAAAGCGCAAAATCAGCGTCGGCGACAAGATGGCGGGCCGTCACGGCAACAAAGGCGTTATTTCACGCATCCTGCCCGAAGAGGATATGCCTTTCCTCGAAAACGGCACGCCGCTGCAGGTCATGCTCAATCCGCTCGGCGTACCTTCCCGAATGAATGTCGGGCAGGTGCTGGAAGTGCATTTGGGCCTTGCGGCCAAGGAAAAGGGCTGGTACATCAGCACGCCCGTATTTGACGGTGCGCACGAGGCCGACATCACGCAGCTTTTGAAAGAGTGCGGCTACCCGGAAAACGGAAAGCTCAAACTGCGCGACGGCAGGACGGGCGAGGCTTTTGACAATCCCGTCACGGTCGGCTATATGTATATGCTCAAGCTCCACCATCTCGTTGACGACAAGATCCACGCGCGTTCGACGGGCCCGTATTCGCTCATCACGCAGCAGCCGCTCGGCGGCAAAGCCCAGTTTGGCGGCCAGCGTTTCGGCGAAATGGAAGTGTGGGCGCTTGAAGCCTACGGCGCGGCCTATACGCTTCAGGAGATTCTGACGGTCAAATCCGACGATATCGTCGGCCGCGTCAAGACATACGAAGCGATCGTCAAGGGCGACAACATCCCCGAGCCGAGCATCCCCGAGTCGTTCAAAGTCCTCATCAAAGAGATGCAGAGCCTCTGCCTCGACGTGACGGTACGCGACGAAAACGATGAGGAGATCGCGCTGAAGGAGTTTGCCGATCTTGGTGCGTCAACCTCGCTTGAACGCATCATTTCATCAGACGCACTGACACCCGAGGACGATGGTTTCCTTAGCGTGGAGCCGTTGCCCACCATTGACGATGCGGATGAAGACATTGATTTGAATATTGATTTTGACGATGACAGCGCGTTGTCGGAAGACGATGTCATCGGCTTGTCGGCTCTTGCCGACGAGGCGCTCGATCTGGAGGCCCTTGTTTCCGACGTTGGCACAAATGATGATGAAGTATAAGAAAAGGAAGGAGAGCGATTTTGAACAGCGAATTTACAAATTTTAAAGCTCTGAAAATCAGCCTTGCTTCTACCGAGAAGATTTTGAGCTGGTCGCACGGCGAAGTCAAAAAGCCGGAAACGATCAATTACAGGACGCTGAAGCCTGAAAAAGAGGGTCTTTTCTGCGAACGCATTTTCGGCCCTATCAAGGACTGGGAGTGCCATTGCGGAAAATACAAACGCATTCGCTTCAAGGGCATGGTCTGCGACCGCTGCGGCGTTGAAATCACGAAGGCGAAGGTAAGGCGCGAGCGCATGGGCCACATCAAGCTGGCCTCGCCCGTCTCCCATATTTGGTATTTCAAGGGCATCCCGTCGAGAATCAGCCTCGTGCTTGACCTGACGCCGAAAAACCTCGAGAAAGTGCTGTATTTTGCGGCTTATATCGTGACAGATGCGGGAGAAACGGATTTGGATTATATGCAGATTCTTTCCGAAGACCAGTATCGTGACGCGCGCGAAAAATACAAAAGCAAAAATGCGTTCCGGGCCGGTATGGGCGCGGAGGCCATACGCGAGCTGCTCGCCGCCGTCAATCTCGACAAATTGTCAGTGGACATCAGAGGCCAGCTCGTCGGCGCGACAGCGCAGAAAAAGGGCAAGCTTGTCCGTAGGCTTGAGGTCATCGAGGCGCTCCGCCAGTCGGGCAACAAGCCTGAATGGATGATCCTCGAAGTCGTTCCCGTCATTCCGCCGGACATCCGCCCGATGGTGCAGCTCGACGGCGGCCGCTTTGCGACATCCGACCTCAACGACCTATACAGAAGAGTTATCAACCGCAACAACCGTCTGCAAAAGATGCTCTCCATCAACGCGCCGGACATCATTGTGCGCAATGAAAAGCGCATGCTGCAGGAGGCCGTAGACGCCCTCATCGACAATGGCCGCCGCGGCCGCGCGGTGACAGGCCCCGGCTCGCGCCCGCTCAAATCGCTTTCCGATATGCTCAAAGGCAAACAAGGCCGTTTTCGGCAAAACCTGCTCGGCAAGCGCGTAGACTACTCGGGCCGTTCGGTCATTGTCGTCGGGCCCGAGCTGAAATTTTACCAGTGCGGCCTGCCAAAGAAGATGGCGCTCGAGCTCTTCAAGCCATTCATCATGAAAGAGCTCGTCAAAAATGAGGCCGCGCACAACATCAAGAGCGCAAAGCGCATGGTCGAAAAGGTCAACCCGAAGGTCTGGGACGTCCTCGACGAAGTCATCAAGGAGCATCCCGTCCTGCTCAACCGCGCGCCTACGCTGCACAGGCTCGGCATCCAGGCTTTTGAGCCGGTGCTCGTCGAGGGCAAGGCAATCAAGCTGCATCCGCTCGTCTGCACGGCGTACAACGCGGACTTCGACGGCGACCAGATGGCGGTGCACGTGCCGCTGACCGTTGAGGCGCAGGCGGAGGCCCGCTTCCTTATGCTGTCGGTCAACAACATCCTCGCGCCGAAGGACGGCTCGCCGATCACGACGCCGACGCAGGATATGATCCTCGGCAGCTACTATCTGACGCATTCGGGGGAAAAGGACAAAGACCCCATTGCGCTCGACAAGAAAGCCAAGGAAGAAAACGACAACCCCATCAAGGTAGCGAAAAGCAAAAAGGAAAAAGACCGCGCAACGACTTACTGGAAGGGCGATGCCTATATTGCCGAGACAGTCGGGGAAGGCGAAGAAACGCGTATCGTTGACGGCAAAACATTTACCGACTTCGATGAGATGCTCATGGCTTACCAGAGCGGCGAAGTGACGCTGCACACGAAAGTGCGCGTCCGGCGGTTTGCGGATGTGGGCGATACGAAAGGCAAACTCGTCGACAGCACAGTCGGGCGTTTCATCTTCAACGAAAGGCTGCCGCAAACCCTCGGCTTCGTCGCTGACCGGGAGAAAGACCCGTATGCGTTGGAAGTCGATGCGCTTGCTGACAAGAAAATGCTCGGGCGCATCATTGACCGATGCTTCCGCAAGCACGGCAACACGGAAACGGCAAAGATGCTCGACAATATCAAGGATCTCGGTTTCCATTATTCGACGGTGGCGGCGGTCACAATCAGCATTTCGGACATGGAAATCCCCGAGATCAAAGACAAGATCGTCGGCGAGGCCGATGTGACGGTCGGAAAATACGAGGAGATGTACCGGGAGGGCTTCATCACGGAAGACGAGCGCTATGCGAGCGTCGTATCGACATGGAACAAAGCGACGGATGAAGTCGCCAACGCCCTTATGGAAAGCCTCGGCGAGCTCAACAATCTGTATATCATGGCACGCTCCGGCGCGAGAGGCTCAAAGAGCCAGATTCGCCAGATTGGCGGTATGCGCGGACTCATGGCAAACGCGGCCGGCAAGACGATCGAGATTCCGATCAAGGCAAATTTCCGCGAAGGCTTGTCCGTCCTTGAATACTTCCTCAGCTCAAACGGCGCGCGGAAAGGTCTTGCGGATACGGCGCTGAGGACGGCGGAGTCGGGCTATCTGACAAGGCGCCTTGTCGATGTGTCGCACAACGTGATCGTACGCGAGGAGGACTGCGGCGCCACCGAGGGCATCATTGTTTCGGCTTTCATCGATCAGGGCGCGGTCGTCGAATCGCTGCGGCAGCGTATCATCGGGCGCACTGCGCTCAGGGACATCATCCATCCGGAGACAGGTGAAGTCATCGCCGCCGGAAACGAAGAGATTGACGAAGACGTGGCTATTCGCATCGATGAGGCCGGTATCATGGAAGTTGAGGTTCGCTCTGTCCTTACCTGCCGCGCAAAAGCAGGCATCTGCGCAAAGTGCTATGGCCGCAATCTTGCAACGGGCGAGCCCGTCAATATCGGCGAGGCCGTCGGCATTCAGGCCGCACAGTCGATCGGCGAGCCGGGCACACAGTTGACAATGCGGACTTTCCATACGGGTGGCGTCGCTGCGGGAGGCGACATCACGCAAGGGCTTCCGAGGGTCGAGGAGTTGTTTGAAGCGCGCAAACCCCAACATGGCCTTGCGAAGATCTGCGAGGAAGCGGGTGTTGTGCTTTCGATTGAATACGGGCAAAATAACAGCCGCCTCATCACAGTCGGCCCCAATCCGGAGGGCGGCGCCGAGGCGGCGCTCGAAACAGAGGCGAGGGTATATGAGATTCCTCAGTTTGGCAACATGATTATCGTGCGCGAAGGCCAGGGCGTTGAAGCCGGCGACCCGCTCACGGCGGGCCCGCTCGATCCCAAGCGCGTCCTTGAGCTCAAGGGCGTCGCGGGAGTGTACAACTACCTGCTCAAAGAGGTGCAGCGCGTGTACAAGCTCCAGGGCGTAGACATCAACGACAAGCACATCGAAATCATCGTGAGCCAGATGCTTGGCAAGTACAAGGTGTTGGAACCCGGCGATACGGCGCTGTTGCCCGACAAAAACTATTCCAAGGCGGAGATCGACGAGACCAACGCAAAGCTCACAGAGGGGCAGTCGCCTGCCGAATATGTCCGTGTGCTTCAAGGCATCACGAAGGCATCGCTCGCGACCGAGTCTTTCCTGTCGGCGGCCTCCTTCCAAGAAACAACGAAAGTGCTGACAGGTGCGGCCATCGAGGGCAAGACAGATTATCTGCTCGGCCTCAAGGAAAATGTCATCATCGGGAAGTTGATCCCCGCAGGCACGGGCATGGCCGTGTACAATGGCGTCGAGGTTGATTACGGCGACAAGGCTGAATACATGTCAAATTACGGAAGAGAAACGCCTACGGTGCCTATGGTTTTGGACATTCCCGACGATGATGACGAAATGGAGCTGCTCCTGCCGATCACGGAAAGCGACAAGCCCGAAGACGAAACAGAAAAAGCGCTTGAAGCGTAGGCCACAAGCGTAGGCCATAAGCGTAGGCCATAAGCGTAGGCCACAAGGGTAAGCCACAAGGGTAGGCCACAAGCGTAGGCCACAAGGGTAAGCAAGGCAGGGCGGGAAGTCCTGCTGAATATGCATGAAGGCCTCGGCAATTTGAAATCTGCCGAGGCTTTTGACTTGCCCTTTCAGAGCGTTGCGCGCGCGAAACGTGCATAGCCGTGTGGCGTGGGTTTGTCGGAGGTTTGGCTGTGGTTGTTATCGGATATGGTTACCCATGGCTAACACGAAAAAATCGGTTTCTTGGACAAATTTCCGACTTTCTGTGTGTTTTGAAGGCGCAGCAATCCGTTTTTATTGAAATATTTAGGCAATAATAGCGAATAAGAGCGATTTTGGGCACTTTGATCCTGTATCCACACTTGCCACTTTACAGAAAATCGGAAATTTGTCCAAAAAACGCGAAAAATCTCGAAGCGGGATTATTATATATTATTTTCAAAAATATTCTGTGGTATGCTGTTTATTGTGCTTGTGCCGATGCAAAGGAGGTTGCGTCATGAATGAGTTTATCAGTCACATTTCCGCCGCAAAACTTTGGGACATCCCGTATCTCGACACCATATTCGGCGTTTTGTCCGGAGAAGCGGGCGCTTCTCTCATGAAAGCCGATTCGGCGGTCTTGCATCGGACCTTTGGGAGCGAAAGGGAGCGGAAACGGGCTGGCCATATACAATCGTATGTCGTGTCCGGGACGCTTCCGTCGGGCTCTGTCGTCAGGCACAAGGGCGAGCGGGTTGCGAGTCCGGAGCTTTTGTTTTTGGAAGCGGCGGAGATGTTCGGGTTTCATCGTGCGCTGCTGCTGGGCCTCACGCTTTGCGGCAAGCCCCCCAAGCCGCAGAGCAGACTCTCTATGCAATACGGCGATTCCTTTATGCCTCAAGGCGAAGCGCTGACAACATCGCGAAAGATACGTGCGTTTATCGGGAAAACAAAAAGGCAGCGCGGCCACGATATCGCTTGCCGGGCGGCGAAATATCTTGCGGACGGATCCGCGTCGCTGATGGAATCCTTGCTGTATATGTTTCTTGTCCTGCGGCATCACTATGGGGGCTATGGCCTCAAGGGGGCGGAATTCAATCGCGTGATCCGGCTGAATGGCAGGGAGAGCGCAACAGGAAAGCGTCAATTCGTTGTCGATCTTTGCTGGGAGGAGGCAAAACTCGCCGTGGAGTATGACAGCTATACGCACCACGCGAACAAAAGCAGTTGGGCAAATGACGAGCGCCGAACCACAGCTCTGCGGAGTTTGGGATATAACGTGATACGAATCAATACGGATCAGATTTACAGTGATATTGCGTTCGCAAAAGCGGCGCAAATCGTCGCGGATGGTTTGGGCAAGCGAATCCGCATAAGGGATGCCGGATTTCGATCCGCCCGGCAGCAACTTCGGTCGCTGTTGCCGCCGCATATGTATGAATTGTAACGCGGTTGCTTGAGGAAGAAAATGGACTCAAATGATTGATTTCACAAATCCGTGCCTATTCTCATCAATTCCGACCAGCGGTCGCATAGCATTCGGGCGGTAGCCCGCATGGCATTCGGGCAGTCGTTCGCATAGCATTCGGGCGGCAGCCCGCATGGCATTCGGCCAAA